>JAIMAT010000033.1 GCA_023511835.1 Bacillota bacterium
CTCTTCGCAAGACCAGCCGGCGTTCGCAAGGCATTGTAGGGGCCGGACGGCCCGGCTTCACTAGGAGAAGTCGACCAAGGAGAAGTCGACCAGCCGGCGCCGGGCGGCGGCCGTCGCGGGCGGCGGGCGGGTGCTATGCTCAGCCTGGAGGTGGCCTCATGAAAATTCTGGTAGCGTACGACGGCTCGGAGCCGGCCCGCCGGGCCATGCGCTTCGCGGCCGGGCTCGCCCGCCGGCTGCCCGGCAGCGAGCTGGAGGTGCTCTACGTGGCGGAGGACTTCCGCGTCGCCGGCCTGACCGGCGAACAGTACCTCGACCCCTCCACCTGGGAGCGGCTGGAGCGCGACATGCTGGAGTACGGGCGGAAGGTGACGGAGGAGGCGGCCGCGCTGGCCGAAGAGGCGGGGGTGGAGGCGCTGACCAAGGTCCGGCAGGGCAACGCCGCCGCCGAGATCGTGGCCGAGGCGCAGAGCCGCGGCGTCGACCTGATCGTCATGGGCACGCGGGGCCTCAACGCGCTGGGCGAGATCGTGCTGGGCAGCGTCTCGGTCCGCGTCATGCGCCAGGCCGGCTGTCCGGTGACGGTGGTCCGCTAGTCGGGCTCGCCGGCCAGGCGGCGGAGGTAGAGGTCGATCCAGGCTTCCTCGCGCAGGAGGAGCGCCCGGTCGACGCCGGCCAGGTCGTCGTCGTGCCAGTGGTAGTGCGGAATGCCGTCCGGCCCGTCGTCGACGCCGATGAAGGTGATGGCCGGCCAGCCGCCCAGCGCCGCGGGCAGCGCGTCGGTGGGCAGGATGAGGTTCCGCTGCGGCAGCGGCCGGAAGCCGTCCTCCGTCGCCAGGCGGCCGGCCAGCTCCACCAGCGCGCGGTCGAAGCGGACGTAGCGAAGCATGCCCTCGCCGGCCAGGTAGCGGAAGCGCCCGCCGCCCAGGTTGTCCAGGTTGACGACGCGCGTCCGCCCGGGCGGCAGCTCGGCACGGTGCCGCGCGAGGAAGGCGCGCATGCCCCGCTCGCCCGTCTCCTCGCAGCCGGTCCAGACGAACCAGAGCTCACAGCCCTCCGGCGGGCGGCGCGCCAGCCGCTCGGCCAGGGCCAGGGCGAGGGCGCTGCCCGAGCCGTTGTCGTTGGCGCCGGGCACGTAGCGGCCGGCCAGCCAGCCCTGGAGGAAGGGGAGGAGGAGGACGAGGAAGGCGGCCGGCGCCCAGCGCGCCAGCTCCACCGGCCAGCGCGCGCCGGGCGCCGCGAGCCGTCCCGCGTCGGCCGCCACGATGGCCGCCATGGCCGCGTAGGCCAGGCCGAACCAGAGCGGGAGCCGGGGCCGGAAGCGGGGGTGGAAGAGCCAGCTCCCCTTCTGGGTGTCGTAGTGGGCGCTGACCACCAGGCGGAGCGGCCCCGCCGCGCCCGCCGCCCCGGAGGCGGGGCGGAACGCCACCACATTCTGCGAGCGGCGCGCGCGCAGTACCAGCGACATGTTGAGCCGCGACAGCCCCAGCTCCTCGCCCAGGAGCGGCGCCAGCGCGGCCAGCGCCAGGAGGAGAGCCACCAGCGCCGGGGCTCGCCCGGGGGCCAGCGCCAGCCAGCCCGAGGCCGCCAGCAGGAGCCCCAGCCGCGAGGTGCCCGCGTGGAGCGTGTCCGCCGAGCCGGCGAAGGGCTCCACCGTCACGCGGTAGCCCAGCGCCCGCGCGCGGTCGGCGATCCAGCGCGCCGCGGCCGCCTCCTCCCCGCTGGCCGAGCCGCGGTGGGGGAAGCGCATCAGACCCTCCAGGTACTCCCAGGCGTCCAAGGCCCCGAGCTTCGCCTCCCCGTCCGCCGGGGCGCCGTCCGGCTCGTCAGAAGAGCGGCGGCTGGCCGCTCTCCGGGCTGATGCCCAGGTGTTCCTCGGCCGCCCGCGTCGAGCGGCGCCCCTGCGCCGTCCGCCGCAGGAAGCCGATCTTGAGCAGGTACGGCTCCACCACGTCCGTCAGCGTGTCCGGCTCCTCGTTGAGCGTCGCGGCCAGCGCCGCCACGCCCACCGGGCCGCCGTCGTAGACGCGGATCAACACCTCCAGGTAGCGGCGGTCGAGGGCGTCGAGCCCCGCCTCGTCGATCCCCTCCAGCGCCAGCGCCTGCTCGGCCGCGCGCGCGTCGACGGGGCGGACGCCGCCCACCTGGGCGTAGTCGCGCACCCGTCGCAGGAGGCGGTTGGTGATGCGCGGCGTCCCCCGCGAGCGGCGCGCGATCACCTCCTCCGCCTCCGGCTCCAGCTCCACGCCCAGCAGCCGCGCGGAGCGGGCGACGATGCGGCGGAGCTCCTCCGGCGGGTAGAAGTCGAGATGGTAGAAGAGGCCGAAGCGCTCGCGCAGCGGCGCCGCCAGCAGGCCGGCGCGGGTGGTGGCGCCGACCAGGGTGAAGGGCTGGATGTCCAGACGGACGGTCTTGGCGAAGGGTCCCTTGTCGACCACGAAGTCGACCCGGTAATCCTCCATGGCCGGGTAGAGGAACTCCTCCACCGCCCGCGGCAGGCGGTGGACCTCGTCGATGAAGAGGATGGCGCCCGGCTCCAGGTTGGTCAGGATGCCCATCAGGTCGCCGGGCCGCTCCACCGCCGGGCCGCTGGTCTGGACCAGCGGCACGCCCAGCTCGCGGGCGATGACGTGCGCCAGCGTCGTCTTGCCCAGCCCGGGCGGGCCGTAGAAGAGGACGTGGTCCAGCGGCTCGCGCCGCTCTCGCGCCGCCGCCACCGCCACCCGCAGCCGGTCGACCACCTGGCGCTGGCCGACGTACTCCTCGAAGCTCCGCGGCCGGAGCGAGGCCTGGTAGCGCTCCTCGCCGGGCCGCTCCTCGGGTGAGACCAGCCGCTCGCGCACCCGCTCCTCCTCCTCGCCCGAACGCCCCGCCGGCGGGCCGCGCAGGCCGCGGCCCGCGCGGCCTACTCGCCCGCGCGCTGGCCGGCCTGCCGGTAGGCCTCGCGGACCAGCTCCCCGGCGCTGCGGAAGCGACCTCCGGCGGCCAGGGCGCGCCGCAGCATGGCAACCGCCTCGGCCGGCGGGTGGCCCAGCTGTTCCAGCACCTGGAGAGCTTCGGCCCAGAGTGCGCCCTCGCCTGCCTCGGCCGCCCCGGCGGCCTGCGGCGCGGAGCCGGCGGCCGCCTCGCCCGCGGAGGCCGGGTGGCCTCCCGGGCCCGCCTCGCCCTCTCCGGCCCGCGCGGCCGCGCCGCCGCCCCCGCCGCCCCTCCCGGGCGACGGCCGGCCCGCCGCCGGGCGGGCGACGGCGCGCAGGGCGAAGTCGGCCACGCGGCCGCGCAGCCGCGCCACCAGCTCCGACGCGCGCTGGCGCCCGATGCCCGGCAGGCGGGTCAGCCAGGCCTCGTCGCCCTCCTCGATAGCGCGGGCGATGGCGGCCACCTCGACGCTCATGGCGCGCAGCGCCGTCCGCTGCCCGAGGCCCCCGGCGCCGCTCAGGCGCAGCCAGAAGTCGCGCTCTTCCGGCTCCAGGAAGCCGACCAGCACCGGCGTCAGGCTGGCGCCCCCGACGCCGCCCTGCAGGAAGGCGACGGTGTACAGCTCCACCGTCTCGCCCACGCGCGGCAGGAGCCGGTAGCGGTCGACGGGCGGCAGGCTGGCCTCCAGCACCACCCCGCCCAGGTCGACTAGGGCGCTCTCCTCGCCCACTTCCTCCAGCCGGCCGCGGATGCGCTCGATCACGGCCGCCACGCCTCGACGCGCAGGCTGGCCAGGTGGCAGAGGGCGCAGGCGGCCGCGTCCGAGACGTGATCCGGCCCGAGCCGCCCGGCCAGGCCCAGGAAGCTCTCCACCATGCGCGCCACCTGCTCCTTTCCCGCCGCGCCGCGACCGGTGACGCTCTTCTTGATGTCGGCGGCGGTGTATTCGCTGACGGGCAGCCCGGCGCCGGCGGCGCAGGCCAGGAGGACCCCGCGCGCGTGCGCCAGGAGGAGCGCCGACTGGGGGAAGGGCGAGCGCGAGTGGACCGCCTCCACCGCCACCGCCTCCGGCCGCAGGTCGCGGAGCAGCGCCTCGACGTCGCGCGCCAGCTGCGCCAGCCGCTCGGCCAGCCCGCCCCGGGCGGGGACGCGGAGCGTGCCGCCCTCCACCAGGCGGGCGCGCCGCCCGTCCGGCGAACTCTCCAGGAGCGCGTAGCCCGTCACGCGCAGGCCCGGGTCGAGACCGAGGACGCGCATGCCCTTCCGCCCCCCGTGATCGCTCCACCTTCCCCGGCGGGGGACGGGAATCCTTCCCGGCCGCCCGGGCGACGGCCGGCGGCCAGGAAGTGGCCCCCCCGCGCGCGAACTTCCGCCCGGAGGTGCTGGGCCCGTGGAGGGAACGGAGCACGTGGACGTGGTCATCGTCGGAGCGGGAGCCATGGGCTCCTCGCTGGCCTACCACCTGAAGGCGGGCGGCTTCGCCGGCGAGGTGCTGGTGGTGGAGCGGGATTTGGCGCGGGAGCGGAGCTCCACCGGCCTCTCGGCCGGCGGGGTGCGGCAGCAGTTCGGCACGGCGGTCAACATCCGCCTGGCGCGCGCCAGCGTCGAGTTCTACGAGCACTGGCAGGAGCACGTGGCGGTGGAGGGCGAGGCGCCGGACATCGCCCTGCGCCAGCCGGGCTATCTCTTCCTCGCCGACGAGCGGCTCTGGCCGGTGCTGGAGCGGCGCTACGAGCTCGGGCGGAGCCTGGGCGTGGAGGTGCGGAAGCTCTCGCCCGCGGAGATCGCCGAGCTCCTGCCGGAGGTCAACCTGGAGGGGCTGGTGGGCGCCGTCTACGGCGAACGGGACGGCTTCCTCGACCCCTACGCGGTGATGCGCGGCTTCGAGGCCAAGGCGCGCGAGCTGGGGGCCCGCTTCGTGGAGGACGAGGTGACCGGGGTCCTCCGCTCGGGCGACCGCGTGGCCGGCGTCCAGCTCCGCTCCGGCGGGCGCGTGGAGGCGCCGGTGGTGGTGGACGCGGCGGGCGCCTGGGCGGGCCAGCTGGCCCGCCTGGCGGGCGTGGAGCTGCCCGTCGGCCCGGTCCGCCACACCATCTTCGTGGCGCGCAGCGCCCGGCGCCCGGAGCGGCCGCTGCCCTTCACCATCCTGCCCAGTGGCCTCTACTTCCGGGAGGAGCGGCCGGGCACCATCCTCCTGGGCAAGAGCCTGCCGGAGGATCCGGAGGAGTTCGACTTCACCGCCGACCGGACGCCCTTCGAAGCGCTCTGGCTGGAGCTGGCGGAGCGGGTGCCCCTCTTCGAGCAGCTGCGGCTGGAGCACCTCTGGTCGGGGCTCTACGACATGAACAAGGCGGACGCCAACGCCATCATCGGCGAGCACCCCGACCTGCCCGGCTTCTACGTCATCACCGGCTTCTCCGGCCACGGCATGATGCAGGCGCCGGCCGCGGGCCGCGCGCTGGCGGAGCTGATCCAGCACGGCCGCTTCCTCACCCTGGATGTGGACGAGCTCTCGCCGGCGCGCTTCCGGCAGGGCCGGCTGGTGCTGGAGGAAGCGGTCATCTGAGAGGCGACGGCCCCGCGCCCGCGGGAGCCGGCGGCGGCGACGGGAGGAGGGAGGCCCCGTGGCGGATCTGGAGGCGGTGGAGGAGGTCGCAGCCGGCCTCTACCGCATCGACGTCCTGGAAGACGGCCAGCCCGGCCGGAGCTGCGCCTACCTGGTGCGCGGCAGGGAGGGCGCGGCGCTGGTGGAGACGGGCAGCGCGCCCCAGGTGGAGGTGCTCCTGGACGGCATGGAGCGGGCCGGCTTCGACCCGGCCCGGCTCGACTGGATCTTCGTCACCCACGTCCACCTCGACCACGCGGGCGCGGCGGGGACGCTGCTCCGTCTCCTCCGCCGCCCGACGCTCCTCGTCCACCCGCGCGGCGTCCGGCATATGGTCGACCCCAGCCGGCTCTATGAGAGCGCCCGTTCGGTCTACGGCACGGAGCTCCTGGAGCGGGTCTTCGGCCGCCTGACGCCCGCGCCCGAGGAGCGGGTGCGCGAGGTGCACGAGGGGGAGCGGCTCGACCTGGGCGGGCGGGAGCTCCGCTTCCTGGAGACGCCCGGGCACGCCAGGCACCACGCCTGCGCCGTCGACAGCGAGAGCGCCGGCCTCTTCTCCGGCGACGCGGCCGGCATCTTCTCGCCCGAGCTCTCGCCGGCCGGCGACGACCTGATCCTGCCCACCACCACGCCCAACCAGTTCGACCCCGAGACGATGGCCGCCACCTGCCGGCGCCTGGCCGGCGAGGGGCTGCGTCGCATCTACTACACGCACTTCGGTCCGGGCCGCATCGACCCCGCGGAGGCTCTGGAGCGGAACGCCCGCCTCGCGCTGGAGTGGGCGGAGGTGGGCCGCCGGGCGCTGGAGGAGGCGGGCGTCCGCGCCTCGCGCGACCTGGAGCGGGCCACCCGGGTGGTGGCGGCGGCGCTGCGCGACTGGATCGTCCGCTACGCGGAGGAGCACGGCTTCCTCCGGCCCGACGACGGGAGCCGGCCCATCGCCGTCGACCTGCCGCTGGACGCCATGGGCATCGCCGACTACTGGGCGCGGCGCGAGGCCGAGGCGGCGGCCGGCTGAGGCGGCGGGAAGGCGGAGGCCCTATGCGAAGAGGCACCCCGCGCGGGGGTGCCTCTTCGTCTCCGACCCGGGCCGGCCGCCGGCCGGCCTGGCCGGCCTCACTCCGTCACCGCCAGGAACGGCTCCACCTCCGCGGGGAGCGCCCGCCCGATCCGCCACCAGCGGACGCCCTCGGAGGCGGCCGCTTTCTGCCAGCGTCCGAGGTCGGCCGGGTCGAGGGCGACCAGCAGGCCGCCGGAGGTCTCCGGCGCGGTCAGGAGCACCTGGCGCCACTCCTCGAGGCCGTCCGCGAAGCGGGCGTGCGGCCGGACGTGCGCGTAGCTCTTGTGCGCGCCGCCGGGGAAGACCCAGTCCGCCCCGTACGCCTCCGCGCCCGGCAGCCAGGGGATCGCCTGCGTCTCCACCACGAAGCCGACGCCCGAGGCCTGGGCCATCTCCCAGAGGTGACCGAGCAGGCCGAAGCCGGTCACGTCGGTGACCGCGTGCGCCCCCGCCGCCAGCGCGGCGCGAGAGGCGCCGGCGTTGTGGACCAGCATCGACTCGACGGCCGCCGCCAGGTCGCCCGGCCGGTCCTGCCCGCGCTTGGCCGCGGTGGTGATGACGCCCGTCCCCAGCGCCTTGGTCAGGAGGAGGAGGTCGCCGGGCCGGGCGCCCCGCTTCCTGAGGAGGCGCGCGGGGTCGGCGCGGCCGAAGACGATCAGCCCGTAGGCCGGCTCCTTGGTCTCCACCGAGTGGCCGCCGGCGATGGGGATGCCCGCCTTCCGCGCCTCCTCCGCCCCGCCGCGCAGGATCGCCTGTTTGATCTCCGCCGGCATGTCCGCCGGCAGCGCGGCCAGGTTGAGGGCGAGGAGAGGCTCGCCCCCCATCGCCCAGACGTCGCTCAGGGCGTTGACCGCAGCGATCCGCCCGTACGTCTCCGGATCGTCCACCACCGGCAGGAAGTAGTCGACGGTCAGCACGTAGGCGGTCCCGTCATCACCCAGCCAGACGGCGGCGTCGTCCGGGTCGGCCAGCCCCGAGATCACCCGCGGGTAGGCCTCGGCCGGGAAGAGTCGCCGCAGCGGTTCCAGCATCGCCTCCAGGTCCGACGGACCCGTCTTCGACGCTCAGCCGGCGCACTCCACCAGTGCTGTCAGGTGCGTGAAGTCCCTCGCCATCCTTGCTCACCCCCTTTCGCGGCCGTCGTGCGGAGGGCGCGGGAAGAGGACGAGGCCGGCGACCGGGAAGCCGGCCGCCGGCCGCCCTTCGCCGCCCGGCCCGCCGCCTCTAGCCCGCCACCGCCCGGCGGACGGCGGCCAGAGCCGCCTCGTAGTCGGGATGCTGCGTCACCTCGGGGACGTACTCCACGTACGTCACCCGGTCGTTCCGGTCGATCACGAAGACCGCCCGAGCCTCCAGCCGCGCCTCCGGCATCAGCGTGCCGTAGGCCTCCCCGAAGCTGGCCAGGACGTGGTCGGAGAGGGTGATCACCCGGTCGACGCCGGCCGCCCCGCACCAGCGCTTCTGCGCGAAGGGAAGGTCCATGCTGACGGTCAGGATGACCACGTCCTCGCCCAGCGAGGCCGCCTCCTGGTTGAAACGACGCGTCTCGGCGTCGCAGACCGGCGTGTCCAGGGAAGGAACGGCGGCGATCAGCCGCACCTTGCCCGACCACTCGCTCAGGCGGCGCATGGCCAGGCTGTTGTCCTGCACGGTGGCGTCAGGCGCCGTCTGGCCGACCGCCACCGGCTTCCCGGCCAGCTGCACCGGCTTGCCGCCGAAGAGGACCGTATGCTCCGCCATCGCCTCGCCTCCCATCCGAAAGAAATGGCGAGCCGGAGGAAGCGGCGGCCCTCCGGCCGCCGGCTGTCCACTCGCCGTTTCCATCATAGAGAGTCGCTGGCAGGCGGCCAAGCCGCCGCCCCGCGCGGCCGCGTCCGCTCGCGCAGCAGGCGGAGGAGCTCGTCGGGCCCGCGGGCGATCAGCTGGGCCCCGGCCCGGCGGAAGAGCGCCTCGGCGCGCTCTCCCGGCGCCCCGCCCAGCACCCCCGCGAAGAGGAAGCGCGGCTCGCCCGCCCCGGCCGTGCGCGCGTAGTTCCGGACGGTCCAGGCGTCGTCCACGTTGTCGCCGGCGAAGACGGCCACCTCGACGCCCAGCGCGCGCCCGGCGGCGCGGAGCCCCTCCGGGTCGGGCTTCCTCCAGAGGTCGCCGGTGATGACGGCGCCCGGCCTCATCCGACCCGCCAGCCCCGCCCGCTCCAGCGCCAGCTCCGTCTCGCCGCCCGAGATGCGGCCCGTATAGAGCCCGTAGCGGAGCCAGGGCGGCAGGAGCGAGGCGTCCAGGCGCGGCCGCTCGCGCTCGCAGAGACCGGGCCCCCGCCACTCGCGCGCCGGGTAGCCGAACATGGCGGCGCAGCGCTCGCCGGCGTAGAACTCGCCGCAGAGGCGGTCGACCCGCCCGCCGTCGAAGCTCGCCTCGAGCCGGCCCATCCGCTCCGCCTCGGAGCGCTCCGCCAGCCAGCGCCACTCGGCGGCCAGCCCGCCGCCGCCCGCCTCGATGCCCCGCGCCAGCTCCTCCAGGGAGGGCGCCGCCCGCCGCAGCGCCGCCGTCCCGGCGGCGCGGGCCCGCTCCGGCTCCCCGGCCGCCTCCTCCAGGCCGATCGCCTTCCAGAGAAAGAAGAGGACCGCGCCCCGCGTCAGCGCCCAGTCGCTGTTGAAACCGCCGGCCGCCTTGAAGAGCGCCGTCTCCTCCGGCTCGATCAGCCGCCCCGTCTCCGCCCAGCCGCGGTCGTGGACCAGGACGTACTGCGTCACCTCGCTGATGACGCGCGGGTAGGAGTCCGAGGTGTCCAGAAGCACGCCGTCCACATCGAAGACGACGGCACCCACCCGCCCCAGCAGCGGCACCGCCTCCGGCAGCGCCAGGACGCCCGGCGCCAGCTCCACGTACCGGTCCTCCGCCTCGCTCACCCCGCCCCTCCGCTCCTCTCCACCGGACTGTCGCCCGTCATTCTCGCCCGCCGGGCGACGGCTGGGAAGGAGGAAGGCGCGCCCTCCAGGGCACGCCGCGGCGCGGCCGCATACCATGCCGGTGCGCGCGAGAGGGTGTCAGCGAAGGTGCAACCGCCTGTCGTCGCAGGCGAGCTCCGCCTGCTCGTCGACCTCCTGCTCTTCGCCCTGGCCACCAACGCCGACAACCTGGTGGCCGGCCTCGCCTACGCGGCCCGCGGCATCCGCATCGGCTGGGCGGCCAACGCCGTCATCTCGCTGATGGGCGGCGGCGCCATCGCCGGCGGCGCCCTGCTCGGCTCGCTCCTGGGTGGCCGCCTCTCGGCCGGCCTGGCGGACCGCCTGGGCGGCGCGCTGCTGACGCTCATCGGCCTGGTCTCGCTGGTGCAGAGCGCGGCCCGGCGCCTGCCCGACGAGGGGACGGAGCTCCGCCTCGCCCGCCTGGGCCTGATCGTCCGCATCCTCCGCTATCCGGAGGAAGCGGACCGCGACCTCTCCGGCGGCATCGAGGGCGCGGAGGTCCTCCTGCTCGGCGCCGCCCTCTCCGTCAACAACGTGGCCGCCGGCGCCGGCGCCGGGCTGATGGGCCTGCCGGTCGCGGCCACCGCCCTCGCCACCGCCCTCTTCAGCTTCGCCGCCCTCCTGGCCGGGGTGCCGCTCCTCCGCCTCGGCCGCCGGTGGAGCCTGGCCGCCGAGTGGTCCGGCGCCCTGCTCCTGCTCCTGCTGGGCCTGATCAACCTGATCGGCACTTCCCCCGTCTGAAGCCATGGGATAAACTGGAAATCCGGAGGCGGATCGGGTTGGGAAGCCGGCTACGCCGCCTGGCGGGCGGCCTGGGCCTGGTCGTGCTGGTGGCGGCGGGCCTGCTCTGGTGGTGGCAGAGCGGCAGACCCGCCGCCGGCGGGCGGGGGGAGAGCGCCGTCGGCGAGACGCCGGCGGGGGCGGCCGCGACGGCCGCCGCCGGCAGCGGGACGCGCTGGGAGGAGGGAGGGGCGGCCGCGGCGCCCGCGGAGCCCGCCGCCGAGCCCTCCCCGGCCGCGGAGGGAGGCGCTCCCGCCACCATCCGCGTCCACGTGGCCGGAGCCGTCCGCCGGCCCGGGCTCTACACGCTCCCGGCCGGCGCGCGGCTGGGCGAGGCGGTGGAGGCGGCGGGCGGGCTGAGCGGGGAGGCGGCGGCGGACCTGCTCAACCTGGCGGCGGTGCTGGTGGACGGCGTCCGCGTCACCGTGCCCACGCGCCGGGAGGCGGCCCGTTTCCCGGGCTGGCCCGTCCTCTCCACCGACCCCGGCGCCGGCGCGGAGGGGGCGGCGCCCGCGCCGCCGGCCCGGGCGGGTGGCGGCTCCGGGGCGGGGACGGCCACGACGGGCGGCGCGGCCCTCCTGGACCTCAACCGCGCCAGTGCCGAGGAGCTGGACCGGCTGCCCGGCATCGGCCCCGCCCGGGCGGCCGCCATCGTCGCCCTCCGCCAGGCCCGCGGCGGCTTCCGCTCGGTAGACGAGCTGCTGGAGGTGCGCGGCATCGGGCCGGCCCTCCTGGAAGAGCTGCGGGCGCTGGTCCGGGTCGGGCCGCCCTGAGCCGCACGCGGGGCGGGAGCCGGGCGGCTAGACTGTCGTGGGGGTGGGGCTGTGCGCGGCGAGATCCTCTCGGTGGGGACCGAGCTCCTCCTGGGCGAGATCGTCGACACCAACGCGGCCTGGCTGGCGACGCGCCTGGCGGAGCTGGGCGTGGACTGCCACTGGATCAGCCAGGTGGGCGACAACCCGGGCCGCATCGCGCGCCTCCTGGAGCTGGCGTGGGGCCGCTCGGAGCTGATCGTGACCAGCGGCGGCCTCGGGCCCACCGACGACGACGTGACGCGCGAGGCGGTGGCCGCCTTCCTGGGCGAGCCGCTGGAGGTGGACGCCGCCGAGCTGGAGCGCCAGCGCGCGCTGCGGCGGCGGCTGGGCCTGCCCGCGGGCAACGACCGGCAGGCGCGCCGGATCCCTTCGGCCCGCTTCCTGCCCAACCCGGCGGGCTCCGCCCCCGGCTGGTGGGTGGAAAGGGAGGGGCACCTGCTGGTGCTCCTGCCGGGGGTGCCGCGCGAGATGCGCGCCATGTGGGAGCAGGAGGTGGCTCCGGCCCTGGCTGGCCGGAGCGGCGCCGTGCTCCGGCGCCGCCGCCTGAAACTGGTCGGCATCGGCGAGTCGGCGGTGGCCGAGCGCCTGGCCGACCTGACGCCCGCGGCCAATCCCAGCGTGGCCACCTACGCCAAGGCCGGCGGGGTCGAGGTGCGCGTGGCCGTCAAGGGCCCGGCCGGGGAGGCGGAGGAGCGGCTGCGCGAGGTGGAGGCGGAGATCCGCCGGCGCCTGGGCGAGTACGTCTGGGGCGCCGACGAGGAGCGGCTGGAGGACGTGGTGGCCGCCCGCCTGGCGGCCGCGCCGGGCGACCTGGGGTTGGGCGAGGCCGGGACCCGCGGCCTCCTGGCGGCGACGCTGGCGCCGCTCCTGCCCGAGGTCCGGCTGCGCGCCGTAGAGATCCGGCCGGCCCCGGCGGGCGATCCGCGGGCGGAGGTGGAGCGCCTGGCCGCCGATCTGCGCCGCCGGGCTCCCGGCGCGCGCCTCCTCCTGGCCGCGCTGGCCCGGGAGGCGCGCACGGCGCCGGTCCCCCTGGGCGAGGTGGCGGCGGTGGCGCTCCTCGATCCGGAGGACGAGGAGCTGGCCCGGGAAGCCGTCCGGACCGTGCGCCCCTTCAGCACCGCCGGGCCCGAGCAGGGCGCGGTGCTGGCCGCACTGGACCTGGCGCGGCGGCGGCTCCCCGCCCCCTGAGGGCCGGTGGAGGCTCCGCTGGTCTGGCTGGCCGCCGGCTGGGCCGCGGGCGGCCTCCTGGCCGTGGCCTGGCGGCCCCCGCCCGGCCCGGGAGCGTGGCTGGCCGCGGCGGCCCTGGCCGGCCTCGCGGCCGTCGCCGCCCGCCTGGGCCACCGAGGGCCGGCGCTGGCCCAGGCCGCCGCCGCGCTGGCCCTCCTCCTGGTCTCCTTCCGGCTGGGGCCCGAGCCGCCTGCGGGTGCCGGACCGGCCGCGACGGGCGGCTGCGCCGCCGCGCACGTGGAGGCGACCGCGCAGGCCGCCGGCGGCGGTCTGCGGGCGGTCGTCCGCCTGGAGGGCGCCGCGGCCGCCGGCTGGAGCGGCCGCGCCGAGCTCTTCTGGCCGGGCGGGCCGGCGCCGGTGGCGGGCGAGCTCTGGCAGCTCTGCGGGAAGCTTCTCGTGCCGGCGGGAGCGGACAACCCGGGAGGGTTCGACCCGCGGTGGGAGCTGGCCGCGCGCGGCGTGCGCGCGCGGCTGGAGCCCGAGGGCCGCCCGCGCCGGCTGGCCGCCGCGCGCGGACCGGCGGCCCTGCGCGCGGCGCTGGAAGGCGGCGCCCGGGCGGTGCGGCGGGCGGCCGTCGACCGCCTGGATCGCTCGCTGCCGGCGCCCGAGGCGGCGGTTCTCGCCGCCCTTCTGCTGGGCGAGCGCGCCGGACTCGACGCCGGTCTGCAGCGCGCCTTCCAGCTGACCGGGCTGGTCCATCTGCTCTCCGTAAGCGGTCTGCACGTGGGCTTCCTGGTCCCCTGGCTGGAGCTCCCCTGGCGGCAGCGCGGACTGCGCGCCCGCTGGCTGGGCCTGGCCGCCGGCCTGGGCGGCTACGCGCTGCTGGCGGGCGGAGAGGCGCCGGTGGAGCGGGCGGTCTGGATGGCGCTGGCCGTGCGCGGCGGCGGCGTGCTGATGCGGCGGCCGCACGCGCCTTCGGCGCTGGCGCTGGCCTTCCTCCTGGTCACCCTGGCGAGGCCGGAGCGCGCGGGCGAGCTGGGGGTCCAGCTCTCGTTCCTGGCCACGGCCGGTCTCCTCGCCCTGCGCCCGCTCCTTGGGCGCGGCGGCTGGAGGCGGCTCCACCCCCTTCCCCGGGGGCTTCTCCAGGCGCTTCTGGTCTCGCTGGCCGCCCAGGCGGCCATTCTGCCGCTGCTCGTCGACCGCTTCGGCCGCGCCGGACCCTGGGGGCCGCTGCTCAACCTGGCGGCCGGCCCCCTGGTCGCCCTGCTCCTCCCCGCGGGTCTGGCCGGCCTCCCGCTGGCGGCCCTCCACCCGGCGCTGGCGCCGGCGCTGGCACCGGCCGGCCTCCTGGCGCACCTGCTGCGCCGCCTGGTGGAGGCGGGCGCGGCGCTGCCCGGCGCGGAACGGCTCCTGCCGCCCCCCGGCTGGGCGGCGCTGCCCTGGTACGGCGCCCTGGCCGCCCTGGCGGCACTGGTCGGCGGCCCGTCCGGCGGGCCGCGCCGGCGGAGGCTCCTCGCCCTGGCCGGCGCGGGCGGAGTGGCGCTGGCGCTCCTCGCCTGGCTGCCGGCGGCCCCGGCGCCGCCGGAACCGGAGGTGGTCTTTCTGGCGGTGGGACAGGGCGACGCCACGCTGGTGCGGATGCCCGACGGCTTCACCCTCCTGGTCGACGCGGGCCCGGCGCGGGCGTCAGGGACGGCCGAGATCCTGCGCCGGATGCGGGTGCGGCGGCTGGACGCGGTGGCGATCAGCCACGCCGACGCCGACCATGCAGGCGGCCTGCCCGACCTCCTCGGCGCCCTCCCGGTGGGCGAACTCTGGATCGGCGACCCTCCGGGCCCCGGCGACCGCCTGCTGGCCGAGGGAGTGGCGCGGGCGCGGGCGCGGGGCACGCGCCTGCTCCGCCTGGAGGAAGGCTGGGTGGGCCGCCGCCCCGGCCTGGAGATCCGCGCCCTCAACCCGCCGCGCTCCACGGGCCTGGCCTGGGAGCAGAACGACCGCTCGCTCGTCCTCCAGCTCCTCTTCTCCGAGCCCGGCGCGGAGCCGCCGGGCGCCGGGACGGAGCCGACGGCTCCGCCGCCCGCCCTGCTCCTCGCCGGCGACCTGCCCTCCCCGGGCGAGGAGCGGCTGCTCCGGCGCCACCCCGGCCTGCGCGCCGAGCTCCTCAAGGTGGCGCACCACGGATCGGCGGGCTCCACCTCCTCCGCCTGGCTGGCCGCGCTGGCGCCGCGGGAGGCGGTGCTCTCGGTGGGGCCCAACCCGTACGGCCATCCGGCGGCGGCGACGCTGGCGCGCCTTCGTGCCGCCGGCGCGCGCCTCTGGCGGACCGATCGCGACGGGGCGGTCGTCGCCCGCCTGCGGACCGGCGCCTGGCGGCTCTCGGCCGCGCACCCGGCCGCCGAGGCCGCGGAGGCCGCCGCGGCCGGAGGGGGAGGAAGCGGTGGCATAATGGGCGGCGAGGTTCGGGGGAGGTGAGCGCATGGCCCGCGCGCGGCGGGCGCCGCAGGGCGGTGCCGGCGGGGGGCGGGAGCGGCGGCGCGCGAGCGGGGCTCCGGCCCTGGCGGCGCTGGAGCGGCTGCTGGAGGAGATCCGGCGGGACGGCCCGGCGCCGCTCTACCTGGCCTACGGGCCGGAACGGCGGCTGGTGCGCCGCCTGGAAGAGGCGCTCCGCGAGGCGCTCGGCCTGGAGGAGCCGGGACTTCGTGCGGTGGGCCTGCGCCGCCTCGACGGACGCCAGTTGGGCCTGGGCGAGGTGGTGCGCCAGGCGCGCTGGCTTCCCCTGGGCGCCGGGCGCCAGCTCCTGGTGGTGGAGGAGCCGGCCTGGTTCGAGGGCACGCCGTCCGAGGCCGAGCTGCGGGCGCTGGAGGCGTACCTGGACGAGGCGCGGCCGCCGGCCGCCACCGTGCTGCTCCTCGAGCCGGCCGGCGAGCCCGACCGGCGCCGGCGGCTGGCGAGGCTGGTGGAGGAGCGCGGCCGGGTGCTGGCGGCCGCGCCGCTGGGGGAGGCGGAACTGGCGGAGGCCGCGCGCGACTGGGGCTGCCGTCGGGGGCGGGCGATCACGGCCGAGGCCGCCCACCTGCTGGCCCAGGCGGCGCCGGGCGGCCTGGAGCAGCTGCTGGGCGAGCTGGAGAGGCTGGACGTCGCCCTGGAGCCCGGGGAGGCCGTGGACGCGGCGGCGCTGGCCCGGGCGGGCTCGCCGGCGGCGCAGGCGTCGGTCTTCGAGCTGGTGGACGCGGTGGTGGAGGGAGCCGCCGGCCGCGCGCTGAGCCTCTTCCGGCGGCTGCGGAGCGAGGGGGAGGCGCCGGCGCGCCTCCTGGCGCTGGTGGCCCGCCAGTTCCGCCTGATCGGGCAGGTGCGCGCCCTGCGCCGGGGCGGCGAGGAGCCGGGCCGGCTGCCCGGCCTCCATCCCTACGCGCTGCGCAAGGCGGAGGCGCAGGCGCCCCTGGTCGACGAGGATCGGCTGCTGGCCGCGCTGCGCGCCCTGGAGGAAGCCGACCTGTCGGTCAAGACGGGCCGGAGGGAAGAGACGGAGGCGGCGGAGCTGGCGCTGGCCCGGATCGCCCTCAGCTCGCCCCGCCGCGCTGCTGGAGGAACTCGTTGAACTCGCGGGTCATGCGCGACTTGCGCCGCGCCGCCGCGTTGGGGTGGAGGATGCCCTTTCTGGCGACGCGGTCCAGGACCGAGACCGCCTCGCGCAGCTTCGCCTCCACCTGCGCCCGGTCGCCCGTGGCGAGAGCCTCGCGGAAGCGCCGGATGGCCGTCCTGGCGCGCGAGCGCCCCGCCTTGTTGCGGAGCGTCGCCTTGCGCGCCAGCTCGATCCGCTTCTTCGCCGACTTGATGTTGGCCAAAGCACGACTCACCTCGCTTCCCGCCAAAGCCCGCGCGGCATTCTAACAGAGCCTTCCGGCCCCGGCAAGGCGCGGCGGGCGCCGCGGTATAGGCGGCCGTGGCGGCGGGGAGGCTATGGGCCGTACCGGGAGGTGCCAAGGCCCATGCTGGGAATGGTCATCCGTTTCGTCGTCTCGGCGGTCGTGCTGCTGGTGCTGAGCGCCATCCTGCCGGGCTTCACCATCCGCGGCTTCTGGAACGCCCTGCTCGCCGCCGTGGTCATCGCGCTGGCCGGCTTCGCCATCGAGTCGGCGCTGGGGGAGAAGAGGAGCCCCTACGCGCGCGGGATCGTCGGCTTCCTCGTCGGCGCCGTCGTCATCTGGGGCGCCCAGTTCGTCGTGCCGACCATGCACGTCTCCATCCTGGGCGCGCTCCTGGCCAGCCTGGTCATCGGGCTCGTCGACACCTTCGTCCCCACCGAACTCCGCTGAGAGCGGCGCACCCCTCCCGGGGGCCCGGCGGCGCGGCGACCCCAGGCCGGTCGCCCGGCCCCTTCCCGGCATGACCTGTCCCACCGGCGCATAGCCTTGCGCCGAGGGGGATGGGGCATGGCGTGGAAGCGTCTGGCGGTCATCGACCTTCGCCGTCGCGGCAGCCTGGGTGCGGCGGCGCGGGTCCTGCCGCCCGGCCGTCGGCGCGCGCCGCGCCGGCGAAGGGGGGGCGGCGGGGGCTTCCTGGCCTGGCTCCTCTCGGTGGTCGCCGCGGCGGCCATCCTGGTGGCCGCCGGCCCCGCCGTCGGCCTCCTCCCGCAGCCCAGCGCGCTCCTGGGTGGACCGGGGTCGCTGGCCGCTCCGGAGGGGACAGGCTCCCCCGGGCTCTCTGCCGCTCCGGGGGTCAGCGAGCCGGCGCTCTCCCCGGACGTCCGCCGGGCGCCCGCCTGGCTGGAGACGCTCACGCGCCTGGGGCTTCCCTTCCTGGACGCCTTCGACCGCGCGGGACGCCTCCTCTGGCGACCGGACCAGCTGCTGGACTGGGCGGTCTGGCTTCTCGGCGGCTTCCACCCCAGCCGTCCCGTCACCGCCCTCTACGTCCAGGTGCCCGCCATGGCCGAACTGGACCCCGAGCAGCTGACCCAGCAGGCGCCCGAGATCCACCCGCCGCTCCGCCCCGCCCCGCGCCCCGACGTCAGCCGCGTGGCGCCCCCCTCGCCCGTCCAGGTGCCGTCGGCGCCGGTGGTGCTCATCTACCACACCCACGCCAGCGAGTCGTTCTACCCGGCGCTGGGCGCCTCCGTCCCCGGCGGCCCCTTCACCCAGGACACGAGCAAGAACGTGGTGGCCGTGGGCGACGAGTTGGCCGCGCAGCTGCAGGAGCGGTACGGCATCCCGGTCCTCCATCTGCGCACCATCTTCGACGCCGGAGGAAGGGACGGCGCCTACGCGGTCAGCGAGGCGGGCGTGCGCGCGGCGCTGCAGAAGTACCCCTCGGTGCGGGTGCTGATCGACCTCCACCGCGACGCCGCTCCGCGCCAGGCGACCACCACGCTGGTCGGCGGGAGGGCGACTGCGCGGCTCCTCTTCGTCTGGGCCACCGGCACCGCCCAGCTCCCCAACCCGTACGCGGCCCAGGACCGGGCCTTCGAGGACGCCCTGGCGCGGGCGGTCCTGGCGGCGGCGCCCGCCGACGCGGGCAGCCCCTCCATCGTCCGCCAGCTCTCCGACGGCGACTCGGACCCGCTCACCTTCGCCGCCCAGGCCCGCTACAACCAGCACCTCCTGCCCCATTCGGCGCTGGTGGAGGTGGGCGGCCAGGAGAACACCCTGCCCGAGGAGTTCCGCGCGGCCGACCTCCTGGCCCGGGCCATCGCCCAGGTGGTGCGCCAGGAGGGGCTTCTCGCCCCGGCCGGCGGCTAGGCGGAGGGGTTCGCCCGGGCGCCCGGAGCGTGCCCGCCTTCCCGTATACGCGCCCGCCTTCCCGTATAGTGGGGAGCTGGAGACGGGGGAGGCGGTGGCGGGCGCAGATGAAGCGGATCCGGAACTTCTCGATCATCGCCCACATCGACCACGGCAAGTCGACGCTGGCCGACCGGCTGCTGGAACGGACGGGGACCATCCCGGCGCGGAAGATGGTCGACCAGGTGCTCGACCAGCTGGAGCTGGAGCGCGAGCGCGGCATCACCATCAAGGCGCAGGCGGTCCGGCTGCTCTACCGGGCGCGGGACGGCGCGGAGTACGAGCTGAACCTCATCGACACGCCCGGCCACGTCGACTTCGCCTACGAGGTCTCGCGCGCCCTGGCGGCCTGCGAGGGGGCGCTTCTGGTGGTCGACGCCACGCAGGGGGTGCAGGCGCAGACGCTGGCCCATCTCTACGTGGCGCTGGACCACCACCTGACCGTCGTGCCGGTGATCAACAAGATCGACCTGCCCAGCGCCGACCCCGAGCGCGTCAAGGCGCAGCTGGAGGAGCTGGGCTTCGAGCGCGACGAGGCGATCCTGGTCTCGGCCAAGCTGGGCATCGGCGTCGACGAGGTGCTGGAGGCGGTGGTCCGGCGCATCCCGCCCCCGCGCGGGAGCTCGGAGGAGCCGCTCCGGGCCCTGATCTTCGACTCCAAGTTCGACGCCTACCGGGGTGCCATCGCCTACGTCCGCCTCTTCTCGGGGCAGGTGCGGGTGGGCGACCGCGTCCGCCTGATGCAGCGCGGCACGGTGGGCGAGGTGGGCGAGGTGGGCGTCTTCACGCCCGCCCTGACGCCGGTGGAGCGGCTGGAGGCGGGCGAGGTGGGCTACCTGGCCGCCGGCATCAAGAACATCCGCGAGCTGGGCGTGGGCGACACCATCACGCAGGAGGAGCGGCCGGCCGCCGAGCCGCTCCCCGGCTACCGGCCGGCGTTGCCCATGGTCTTCGCCGGCCTCTATCCGGTGGAGGCGGAGGACGTGGACGACCTGCGCGAGGCGCTGGAGAAGCTGCAGCTGAACGACGCAGCGCTCTCCTTCGAGCCGGAGAGCTCGGCCGCGCTGGGCTACGGGTTCCGGTGCGGCTTCCTGGGGCTCCTGCACATGGAGGTGGTGCAGGAGCGGCTGGAGCGCGAGTTCGGGCTGGAGCTGATCACCACCGCCCCCAGCGTCGCCTACCGCGTCCGGCTGAGCGACGGGACGGAGCAGACGGTGGAGAACCCGGCGCGGCTGCCCGACCGCTCGCGCATCGCGGAGATGGCGGAGCCCTGGGTGCGCGCGGAGATCTTCACCCCGGCGGAGTTTGTCGGCCCGGTGATGGAGCTCTGCCACGATCGCCGCGGCAGCTTCGTCACCATGGAGTACCCCGACGCGCAGAGGGCGCGCCTGGAGTACCGCCTGCCGCTGGCCGAGATCATGTTCGACTTCTTCGACGCGCTCAAGTCGCGGACGCGCGGCTACGCCACGCTGGACTACCGCTTCGACGGCTGGGAGAGCTCCGACCTGGTCAAGCTGGAGATCCTGGTCAACGGCGAGCCGGTCGACGCGCTCTCGGTCATCGTCCACCGCTCGCGCGCGGAGGAGCGCGGGCGGGAGCTGGCCCAGCGGCTGCGCGAGCTGATCCCGCGCCAGCAGTTCGAGGTGCCCATCCAGGCGGCGGTGGGCGGGCGGATCATCGCCCGCGAGACGATCCGCGCGCTGCGCAAGGACGTGCTGGCCAAGTGCTACGGGGGCGACGTGACGCGGAAGCGGAAGCTCCTGGAGAAGCAGCGCGAGGGGAAGAAGCGGATGAAGCAGGTGGGGCGCGTCGAGATCCCGCAGGAAGCCTTCCTGGCGGTGCTGGGCGCGGCGCCCCGGGAGGAGCGCTCTTGAGCGACCTTCCGGCCGCGCCGGCGGCGGAGCCGGCGCTCGGGCTCTACGTCCACGTCCCCTTCTGCCACCACCGCTGCACCTACTGCGACTTCGTCCTCGTCCCGGCGCGGGCGGCGCTCCTGGAGCGCTACCTGGCGGCGCTGGAGCGCGAGGCGGAGGCGATGGGCCGCCTCCTCGCCGGCCGCCCCGCCGTCAGCCTCTACGTGGGCGGCGGCACGCCCTCGCTGCTCTCGCCGGCGCAGATCGACCGCCTCTTCGCCCT
>JAIMAT010000034.1 GCA_023511835.1 Bacillota bacterium
CGGCGCCATCCGGGCGGCCGCCCGGGGCGGGGGAGGCGAGGGCCTTGCGACTGCGTTGGACAGGCTGGGCGGCGGCCGGCCGGCGGGCCGGGCCGTGGCTGGCCGCCGCCGCCACCGGGCTCTTCGCCCGGGCCACGTTGCTGGGCTCGCTGGGCGGCTTCGGGCCGGGCTGGTACGCCCTGCTGCCGGGGCCGGGGGCGCCGCCGGCGCTCCGCTGGATCGCCCTGGCAGCCGGGGCCGCCGGCGCGGCCGGCGCCGGCGGCGGGCGGGGGGCGCTGGGCTTCCTGGCGGGGGCGGCGCTGCTGGAGCTGCTGGGAGCCGCCTGGAGGCGGCCCCCTGTGCGCCGGGCGCTGGCCGCGGGCATGGCGGCGGTGCTGGCCAGCCTGATCGCCCTCTACGGTGCCGAGCCGCGCTGGATGCTGGCGGCGGCACTCCCCTCGGGCGTGCTGGGCGGCGCGCTGGCCCTGCTGGGAGGGCGTGCTCTGGGCGGCGGGCGCCGGGTGGAGCGCTGGGTCGACCTGGTGCCGGTCGCCTTTCTCGCCGGGGTGGGCGCCGCGGGATTGCGCGGCCTCCAGGCGGGCCCGGTGGCGCTGGAGCCGCTGCCCATGGCGGTGGCGGTCCTCTCGCTGGGGGGCCGGGCGGGCGCCGGAGCGGGGGCGGCGGCCGGCGCCGTGGCCGGCGGCCTGCTGGCCCTGAGCGCGGGGGAGCCGGTGGCCGCCGCGGCGCTGGCGCTGGGCGGCTACCTGGCCGGGGCGGCGGCGCGCTTCGGACGCCCGGCGGCGGCGCTGGCCCTGGCCGCGGGCGCGGCCACGGTGGTCCTCGCCTACGGGGGCATGGCACCGGCGGCAGCCTCCCGCCTCTCGCCGGCCCCGCTCCTCCTGGGGGAGCTGGCGGGGGCGGCGCTCTTCGCGCTCCTGCCGGCCTCCTGGACGGGCTGGATCGCCGCCAGCCTGCCGCGTCCGGGCGATCCGCCTCCGGCGGAGCGGGGGCGGCTGGCCGCCCTCTCGCTGCTGCTGGAGGACGTGGCGCAGCGCGTCGAGATGCCGCTGGGGGTGGCGCGCCCGGCCGCGCCGCCGGGCCTGGAGGGCCTGATCGGCGAGGTGACGGCCGGCCCCTGCCAGGGCTGCCCGGGTTTCGCGGAGTGCTGGCAGCGCCGCCTGGTGAGGCGGCGGCGGGAGCTGGCCGACCTGGCGGCGCTGGTGGAGGAGACTGGGTCGGAGGCCGGCCTGCCCGAGGCCTGGCGCCCGCCCCGCTGCCTCCGCCCGCAGGCGGTGCGGGCGGCGGTGGAACGGTGGCTGGCCGGTCGCCACGGGGAGCAGGTGGCGGCGCGCCGGATGGAGGAAGGACGCTTCCTCCTGGCCAGCCAGATCAGCGGCGTGGCGCGCGTGGTCGGCTCGCTGGCCGAGGAGGCGGCGGCCGTGGAGGCGGAGGCCTGGCCGGCGGCGGGGCCGCTCCTGGCCTGCGACGTGGGCGCGGCCAGCTGGCCGGGCAGGCGCGGAGCGCCCAGCGGCGACCGGCACGCCGTCCAGTGGCTGGACGGCGACCGGCTGGCCGTGCTGCTCTGCGATGGCATGGGCAGCGGCCTCAGCGCGGCGCGCGAGGGCGAGGCGGTGCTGGAGATCCTCGGCCGCCTCCTGGCGGCGCGCTTCCCGCTGCCCGCGGCCGTGGAGACGGCCAGCGCCCTCTTCACCCTGCGCACGGCGCGGGAGAGCGTGGCCGCCCTGGACTTGGCGCTGGTGGACCTGCGCCGGGGCCGCCTGGAGTGCGTCAAGGGCGGGGCGCCGCCCAGCTTCCTGCGCCGGCGGGGCGAGGTGGAGGTGCTGGAGCAGCAGGCGCCCCCGCTGGGTTCGGCCGGCTTCCCCCGCCCCGTGCCCTTGGAGCGACCGCTCGCCGCCGGCGACCTGCTCCTCCTGGTGAGCGACGGGGTTCCCGCCGCCTTCGCCCCGGGCGCCGAGGGCGTCGCCCGGCTGGCCGGCCTTCTCCGGCATCCGCTGCCGGGCGGGCCGCAGGAGGCGGCCGAGCGGATCCTGGCGCAGGCGGTGGCGGCGGCGGGCGGCGAGCCGGAGGACGACCTGACGGTGGTGGCGGTGCGGCTCCTGCCCGCGCGCTGAGCCCGGGCGGGCGCGGCTATACTGCCAGGCAGGAGGCGCACGCGTGGACGAGGTGGAGCGGTTCCGCCGCCGCCTGGTCGAGGAGGCGCTCCGGCGGCGCCTCTTCGGCCCCCGCCAGCGCGTGCTCGTGGCCCTCTCGGGCGGGCCGGACTCCTCCGCCCTTCTCGACGCCCTGGCCGCCGTCCGCCAGATCTGGCCGCTCCGCCTCTACGCGCTCTACGTCGACCACGGCCTCAGGCCGGAGAGTGCCGGGGAGGCCCGCTTCTGCCGGGAGCTGACCGCTGCGCGCGGGATCCCGCTGGCGGTCCGGCGGGTGGACGTGCGCGGCCTGGCGGCGCGACCGGGCTGGTCGCTGGAGAGCGCGGCGCGCGAGCTGCGCCTGCGCGCCCTGCGCGAGGAGGCATGGCGTCTCGGGGCGGAGCGGGTGGCGCTGGGCCACCAGGCGGACGACCGGGCGGAGACGGTGCTGATGCGCCTCCTCCGCGGCGCCGGGCGCGGGGGCCTGGGCGCCATGAGCTGGCAGAGGCCGCCCTTCGTCCGACCCCTCCTCGCCTTCCGGCGGGAGGAGACGCGCGCCTACTGCCGGGCGGCGGGCATCGAGGCGCGCGAGGACGCCACCAATCTGGACCCGCGCTTCTTCCGCAACCGCATCCGGCTCGAGCTGCTGCCCGCGCTGGAGCGGACAGCCCCCGGCCTGCGGTGGCGCCTCTGGCGGCTGGCCGAGATCCTCTCCGACGAGGAAGCCTGGCTGGAGGAGCTGACGCGCGCCCGCCTCCCGGAGCTCCTGGACGCGGACGGCCGCCTGGACCGCCGCGGCTTTCGCCGCCTGCCGCCGGCGGCCCAGCGCCGGCTCCTGCGGCTCCTGGCGGGGGCACCGCCGCGCCAGCTCGACTTCGACCGCCTGGAGGCGGCGCGCCGGGCGCTTCTCGGCGGGCGGCCGCGGCGGGTGGAGCTGGGCGGCGGGCGCCTCGTGGAGGTGGAGGGGGAGCGCGCCGCCGTCCGCGACGCCGCGGCGCGGGAGCGCGGGGGGGAAGACGGCCCCCGGGCGCCCGCTGCGGGGACCGTCGCCTGGACGCTGCCGCCGGGCTCGGTCCTCCTCTGGCGGGCTCCGGGCGGGGGCTTCTGGCGCTTCCGCCTGGCGGGTCCCGCCCCCCGGCCCGGCGAACCGGAGCCGGGCTGGCGCCCGCTCTGGCTGGACGCGGCGCGGCTCGCGCCCGGCGGGCTGGCGGTGCGGGCGCCCCGGCGCGGCGACCTCTGGTGGCCGGCCGGCCTGGGAGCGGCGCGGCGTCTCCTCCCCGCCCTGAAGCGGAACGGACTCGAGCGTGGGGAATGGGAAGGCTGGCCGGTCGTTCTCCACGCCGGGCGGCCGCTCTGGAGCCCCGGCCTCGTGCCCGACCAGAGGCTGCTCGCCCGCGCCGGGGCGCCGGCCTGGGCGCTCTACGCCGAGCCGCCGCCCGCTTCGGGCCATGGGGCGGAGAGAAGCCTATGATAGAATCAACTCGCATCGGGTAGCGACCCGCAGTTGCGGGGCGGGCGGGGAGCCGTGGGAGGAGCGGCCGGGCGGACCCGGCACCGGCTCCCCGCTCCTGCTAGGAGGGCGAGGATGAACTCCAACCGGGCGATCCGCAGCCTAGCCTTCTACGTCCTGCTGTTCCTGCTCGTGGTCACCATGTTCCAGCTCTTCTCCCACACCGAGACCAAGCAGCCGCAGCAGGTGACTTACAACCGCTTTCTGACCCTGGTCGACCAGGGCCAGGTGAGCAGCGTCCAGATCCAGACGGACGGCAGGCTGGTCGGGCAGCTCAAGGATAAGACCGAATTCACCACCACGGTGCCGCCGCAGGCCATCGGCGAGATCAGCAACCAGCTCTACGCCAAAGGGGCCAGCGTGGACATCCAGACGCCCGTCCAGGCCCCCTGGTGGACCGGCCTGATCACCACGCTGCTGCCCATCGTGATCATCGTCGGCTTCTTCATGTACATGATGCAGTCGTCGCAGGGCGGCGGGAGCCGGGTGATGCAGTTCGGCCGCAGCCGGGCCAAGATGAACGTCGACGACCCCAAGCACCGCGTCACCTTCGCCGACGTGGCCGGCGTCGAAGAGGCGAAGGAGGAGCTGACGGAGATCGTCGACTTCCTCAAGCATCCCAAGCGTTACGCGGCCCTGGGTGCGCGCATCCCCAAGGGCGTCCTGCTGGTCGGGGCGCCGGGGACGGGCAAGACGCTCCTGGCGCGGGCGGTGGCCGGCGAGGCGGGCGTCCCCTTCTTCAGCATCAGCGGCTCCGACTTCGTCGAGATGTTCGTCGGCGTCGGCGCGGCGCGCGTCCGCGACCTCTTCGAGCAGGCCAAGAAGAACGCCCCCTGCATCGTCTTCATCGACGAGATCGACGCCGTCGGGCGCCAGCGCGGCGCAGGCCTGGGCGGCGGCCACGACGAGCGCGAGCAGACGCTCAACCAGCTGCTGGTGGAGATGGACGGCTTCGGACCGCACGAGGGGATCATCGTCATGGCCGCCACCAACCGGCCGGACGTGCTCGATCCCGCCCTCCTGCGACCCGGCCGCTTCGACCGCCAGGTGGTGCTGGAGCGTCCCGACCTGAACGGCCGCCACGCCATCCTCCAGGTGCACGCGCGCAACAAGCCGCTGGCCCCCGACGTCGACCTGAAGGTGCTCGCGCGCCGCACGCCCGGCTTTACGGGCGCCGACCTGGAGAACGTCCTCAACGAGGCGGCGCTCCTGGCCGCGCGCCAGCAGAAGAAGAGGATCGAGATGGCCGACATCGAGGCGGCCATCGACAAGGTGATGGCCGGCGGGCCGGAGCGGAAGGGCCGCATCATGAGCGAGGAGGAGAAGACCCGCGTGGCCTACCACGAGGGCGGCCACGCGCTGGTGGGCAAGCTCCTCGCCCACACGGACCCCGTCTACAAGGTCTCCATCATCTCCCGCGGCGCCGCGCTGGGCTACACCCTGGCGCTGCCCGAGCAGGACCGGTACCTGACCTCGCGGGAGGAGATCCTCGACCGCATCACGGCGCTCCTGGGCGGCCGGGCCGCCGAGGAGGTGGTCTTCGGCGACATCACCACCGGCGCCGCCGACGACCTGGAGAAGGCGACCAAGATGGCGCGCCAGATGATCACCGAGTTCGGCATGAGCGAGGAGCTGGGCCCGCTCACGTTCGGGAACAAGGCCTCGAGTCCGTTCCTGGGCCGGGAGCTGACGCGCGAGCGCGACTACTCCGAGCAGGTGGCGGCGGCCATCGACCGGGAGGTCAACCGCATCGTCACCACGCGCTACGAGACGGCCAAGGAGCTGATCCGCCGGCACCGGGAGCGCCTGGACACCCTCGCCCACCGGCTCCTGGAAAAGGAGACGCTGGAGGGGGACGAACTCCAGGCCATCCTGGACGGGCGCATCCTGGACGCCCCCGAGGAGGCACCGGTGCCTGCACGCCGTGCCGCCGCCTCCGAGGTCCACCCCGCCGGGACGCCGGGCGGGGCGCGCGAGGAAGGGCGCCGCAGCCTGGTCAACCCGCGCCTGCCGCTGCCGCCCCATCCCAACCCCGAGGCGCCTCCGGGCGCCGTCTGAGCCGCGGGAGAGAGCCGAGTCGCGAGGAGAGAGGGGCGGCCGCGGGCGACGCGCGGCCGCCCCTTCTCCCTTGTCGCCCTCCTCTTGGGGAGAGATAATCAGGCTAAAAGCGCCTAATCTGCGAATAGTGAGCAGCAAGGGCGCCTCAGGCTCAGGGGAGGTGACGATGCTTGGCGGGACGTGGGCGTCACAGGAAGGTGGCGCTGGTGCCTCTCGCCCTGGCGGCCTCGGCGCTCCTGCTGGGCGGGTGCGGGACCTATCCGCAGTCGGACTTCAACGCGGTCGGTCCCATCTCCCGGCTGCAGCGGGCCGCGCTGGTCGAGGACATGCGCTTCCTGGGCGTCATCGGCATCATCGTGATCGGCTTGGTGGTCTACGCGGCGATCCGGTTCCGTCACCGCCCCGGCGAGGAGGAGACACCGGCGCAGGTCGAGGGGAATCCCCGGCTGGAACTGGCCTGGTGGGTGGTGATCGCTCTCGGCCTCATCTTCCTCGTGGTGCCGCCGCTGCGCGACGAGTTCGTGCTCGCCCAGACGCCCCAGGGGCCCGGCGTCGTCCACGTCAAGGTGATCGGGCACCAGTGGTGGTGGGAGTTCCAGTACCCGGACTACAACTTTGTCACCGCCAACGAGCTGCACATCCCGGTGGGTGCCAAGATCGACCTCCAGGTGACGTCGGCGGATGTCATCCACAGCTTCTGGGTGCCCAACATCGCGGGCACGCTGGACGCCATCCCGGGCCGGATCAACACGGAGTGGTTCCAGGCCGACAGGCCGGGCGTCTACTGGGGCCAGTGCAAGGAGTTCTGCGGTCTCAACCACGCCAACATGCGCCTGCGCGTCGTGGCCGAGTCGCCGGCCGACTTCCAGAAGTGGGTCGACTCGCACCAGCATCCGGTGGGCGTGGCGGGCCTGACGGGTGACGCCCTGGCCGGCTGGCAGCTCTTCGACGGCGCGGCCGGCTGCAAGAACTGCCACACCATCGACGGAACGGACGCCAAGGGCATCATCGGGCCCAACCTGACCGGGATCGGCAGCCGGCTGGGCGTCGCCGCCATGACGCTGGTCCCCAACGACGCCCAGAACCTGAGCACCTGGCTGCACGACCCGCAGGCGGTCAAGCCGGGCAACGACATGGTCATCCCGATCAAGCTGAGCGACCAGCAGATCCGGCAGCTGATCGCCTTCCTCCAGACGCAGAAGACCTACGAGAGTCCCCAGGTGAAGGCGGCGCTCCAGAACCCGCTGGCCCAGTGACCTTCCACGGAGGAAGTGGCCGCGTCGACGGCCGGCTCCATCCGGAGGACGGGTTCATCACCTCGAGGGGAGTGAAGTGGACGATGGCCACAGCGGAACGGGCGCTCCATCTGCCGGAGCTCCGCACGGCGGAGGAGCGCGGGTTCCTCAGCTGGTTGATGACGGTGGACCACAAGCGCATCGGCATCCTCTACCTGGTCACCTCGGCGGTCTTCTTCGCCGCCGGTGGCGTCGAGGCGCTGCTGATGCGCACCCAGCTGATCCGGCCGGACAACACGTTCCTGGGACCGAAGACGTTCGACGAGATCCTGACCATGCACGGGACGACCATGATCTTTCTCGCGGTCATCCCGCTGGCGGCGGCGTTCTTCAACTATTTCATGCCGATCATGATCGGCGCCCGCGACGTCGCCTTCCCCCGCCTCAACGCCCTCAGCTACTGGCTCTACCTGGCCGGAGCGCTCATCCTCTACTCCAGCTGGTTCCTGGGCGGGGCGCCCGACGCGGGCTGGTTCAACTATGTGCCGCTCTCGGACGCCTTCTCCGGTCCGGGCGAGAACTTCTACATCCTGGGCCTGCTGCTGACCGGCTTCTCGTCCATCGTCTCGTCCGTCAACTTTGTCACCACGATCCTCAACATGCGCGCGCCCGGGATGTCGCTGATGCGCATGCCGGTCTTCGTCTGGGGCACCTTCCTCTGGTCGGCGCTTCTGCTCTTCTCGGCGCCGCCCTTCAGCGTGGCGCTGATCCTGCTGCTCCTGGACCGCATCGCCGGAACCGGCTTCTTCGTGCCGGCCATGGGCGGCAACGCGCTGATGTGGCAGCACCTCTTCTGGATCATGGGCCATCCCGAGGTCTACATCCTGGCCGTCCCCGCCTGGGGCGTCATCTCCGAGGTGCTGCCCACCTTCGCCAGGAAGCCGCTCTTCGGCTACCGCGGGGCGGTGATCGCGCTCTTCGCCATCTCCTCGCTCTCCTTCACCGTCTGGTCGCACCACATGTTCGCCACCGGCATGGGTCCGGTGGTCAACGACGCCTTCATGGTGACCACCAAGCTGATCTCGCTGCCCACCGGAGCCCTGGTCTTCACCTGGCTGGCGACGCTCTGGGGCGGCCGCATCCGCTACACCACGGCCATGCTCTTTGCCGTCGGCTTCCTGCCGCTCTTCATCTTCGGCGGGCTGACGGGGCTGATGCTGGCGACGGCGCCGGCCGACCTGCAGCTGACCGACACCTACTTCGTGATCGGGCACTTCCACTACATCGCCATCGGCGGCATCCTCTTCAGCATGCTGGCCGCCGCCTACTACTGGCTGCCCAAGATGACGGGCCGGATGCTGGACGAGCGCCTGGGCAAGTGGAGCTTCTGGATCACCTTCGTGGGCTTCAACCTCACCTTCTTCCCCATGCACCTCAGCGGGCTCTACGGCATGCCGCGGCGCATCTACACCTACTCGCCGCTCCTGGGCGTCGACGTCTACAACCTGCTCTCCACGGTGGGCGCCTACGTCCTGGGCGTGGGGCTCCTGATCACCCTGGTCAACGTGGCCCGGAGCCTGGCGGTGGGGAAGGTGGCGGGCGCCGATCCCTGGGACGCGCGCACGCTGGAGTGGACGACGCCCTCGCCGGTGCCGGCGTACAACTTCCGGGTCATCCCGCTGGTGCGCGGGCGCGACGCGCTCTGGTACGAGAAGCAGGCGCCGGACGGCGACGGGCGGATGCGTGGGGCGGAGGAGGCGGCGGGCGCCATCCACATGCCCGGACTCACCTACCTGCCCGCCCTGCTGGCCCTGGGCCTGCTGGTGGCCGCCTACGGGGTCAACTTCAAGCTGGTCTGGCTGGCCGCGCTGGGCGCCTTGATCACCTTCTACTCCATCTTCCGGCAGATGTTCGAGGCGGATCGCGGCTACCTCCTGGAACCGAGGGGTGAGAGCGAATGAGCAGCCGCCCGCTGGAGGCGCTGCAGGAAGAGGAGGAGCGCGAGGCCGCACTCCATGCGGAGAACGTCCGGCTGGCCTTCTGGATCTGGCTCGCCTCGGAGGCGGTCTTCTTCGCCTCGCTGATCGGCGTCTACGTGGCCCTGGAGGGGCGCAGCGTGTCGGGGCCGACGCCGGTGGACGTCTTCGACCTGCCCATGACCACCGTCGCGACGCTGGACCTGCTCCTCTCGAGCCTGACCATGGTGCTGGCGGTCGTCTCCATGTGGCGGAGGCGCCCCGGCGCGGTCAAGCTCTGGCTGGCGGTGACGGCGCTCCTGGGCCTGGTCTTCCTGGGCTTCCAGGCGACCGAGTACTCCAGCTTCATGCGCGACGGGCTCCTCTTCAACACCAACGTCTTCTCCGCCAGCTTCTACACGCTGACCGGCTTCCACGGGGCGCACGTGGCCTTCGGCGTGGCCTGGCTGGTGGGCCTGCTGATCAGCGCGCTCCGGGGCCACCTGCGCCCCGAGGAGGAGCACAAGCTGGAGGTGGCCGGGCTCTACTGGCACTTCGTCGACGTGGTCTGGATCGTCATCTTCACCGTCGTCTACGTCCTGGGCACGGCGGCGTAGGAGGGAAGTCGGCATGCGCGCGGAGGGGCTCGAAGCGGGACGGGAGGCGAGGGAAGACCACCCTGTGGCGCCCTATGTGGTCAGCACGGTGGTGGCGGCTCTCCTGACGCTGGCGGCGGTGGTCCTGGCCTACGCCCACGTGGCGCTGGGGATCCTGGCCCCCCTGCTGCTGGTCATGGCGCTGGTGCAGGTCTTTCTGCAGGTCTACTACCTGATGCACCTGAACCGGTCGCCGCGCGCCCACCAGGTGATCTTCGGCGTCGGCGTGGCACTGGCCGTGCTGATCGCCGTCGCCCTGGGCGTCCTCGACCGGATGGCGTAGGGCGGAACCGGGCCCGGCGCCACGCGCGCCGGGCCCGGCCAAGCCGCACCCCGCGCGACGGAGGGGTGCGGGGGGAGGCGAGGGCTGATGGAAGAGAAGCCGGGGACGCTGGCGGCGGGGGCCGGAGCGGCGGCCGGGGCGGAGGTCTGGGCCGCCCACGGGGCGCAGCTCCGGCGGGGCTGGCCGGCCCTGGCGGTCGACTACGTGGCGCTGACCAAGCCGGGCATCGTGCTGCTCCTGGTGCTGACCGCCTACGCCGCCATGCTGGTCGCCAGCGACGGCCTGCCGCCCCTGGGCACCGTCGCCTGGACGCTGGCGGGGCTCGCGCTCTCCGCCGGCGGCGCCAACGCGGTCAACATGTGGTACGACCGCGACATCGACCGCGTGATGGCACGGACCCGGAACCGGCCCGTCCCGTCGGGGCGCCTCGGGGCGGAGCAGGCGCTGGCTTTCGGCGTCCTTCTCGGCGCGCTGGCCTTCGCCCTGATGGCCTGGCGCGTCGGCTGGCTGGCGGCCGGCCTGACGCTGGCCGGCTACCTCTATTACGTCTTCATCTACACCATGTGGCTGAAGCGGCGGACGCCCCAGAACATCGTCATCGGCGGCGGGGCGGGCGCCTTCCCGCCGCTGGTGGGCTGGGCGGCGGTGACGGGTTCGCTGGCGCTGCCCGCGATGCTGATGTTCCTGGTGATCTTTCTCTGGACGCCGCCCCACTTCTGGTCGCTCTCGCTCTACAAGCAGGAAGACTACCGGCGCGCCGGCATCCCCATGATGCCCGTGGCCCGCGGCGAGCGGCGGACGAAGGCGGAGAGCCTCTTCTACACCCTGGCGCTGGTGGCCGCCTCGCTGGCCATGGCCCGGACGGGGACGGTGGGCCCGCTCTACACGGTGGTGGCGGCGGTGCTGGGCGCGCTCTTCGTGGCACTCCACGTCCCCCTCTGGCGGGAGAGCTCGCCCGAGGCGCCCTGGGCGCGCAAGACCTTCCGCTACTCGCTCGTCTACCTGACGCTGCTCTTCGCCGCCCTGGTGGTCAGCCACGTGGTGGGCGTATGAGCCTCTTCTGGAGCCGGGGGCTGCCCCTCCTGGGCGAGCTCCTGATGCTGGCCAGTGCGGCGGCGGTGGTGGCCGGCTGGCGGCGGATCCGCCGCGGCGAGGTAGAGCGCCACCGGCGGGCGATGGTGACGGCGGCCGTCCTGGGCGCGGCCTTCTTCGTCAGCTACGCCCTGCGCACCCTGGCGGTGGGCGACACGCGCTTCGGTGGCCCGCCCGCGCTGCGCCTTCCGTACCTGGCCTTTCTCCAGGCGCACACGCTCCTGGCCACGGCGGCCGGGATCCTGGGCATCGTCACCCTGCGGCGCGGCCTGGCGGGCCGATTCGCGCAGCATCGGCGGGTGGCGCCGTGGACGGCCGCGCTCTGGCTGGTGGCGGCGGCCACCGGCTTGGTGGTCTACCTGATGCTGTACGTGATCTATCCGCCCGGGCCGACGACACGCGTCCTGAACGTGATCCTGGGACGCTGAGCCGGAGGGCGGGCGAAGCGGACGCCGCCGGACGATGCGGCGAGCGGGAGGCGGGGAGCTTGGCGGGGCGGATGCGAGGCACGGCCCACCACGGACGCGCGCACGGGGCCGGAGCGACGGTGGATTGGGGCACCCTGGGGATCTACCTCCTGGGCGTCGGGGCCGGGGCCCTGGACACCAGCATCCTTCTGCCGGTGCTGAGCGGTATCGCCTCCTCCTTCCAGGTCTCCCTGACCTGGACGGCCTGGACGCTCTCAGGCTACACGGTGGCCTACGCAGCCTCTACGGTCCTGGCCGGAGCGCTGGGCGACCGGCTCGGCCGCCTGCGCCTCTTCCGGGGCGGGGTGGGCGCCTTCGGCCTGGCCTCCCTCCTGGCCGCGCTCTCGCCGGGGGTGCACAGCTTCGGGCTCTTTCTTCTGGCGCGGGTGGTGCAGGGCATGGGCGCGGGCGCCGTCTACCCCAACGCGCAGGCGGAGGGGATCGCCCTCTTCCCGCCGGAGCGGAAAGGGGCGGCGCTGGGCGTCTTCGGCGCCGTCTTCGGCCTGGCCAGCGTGGTCGGACCCGACCTGGGCGGCGCCATGGGCCAGTACCTGGGGTGGCCGAGCCTCTTCCTGTTGAACGTGCCCCTGGTGCTGGCCGCGCTGGCGGGCTCGCGCCGCCTCGGAGCGGGCAGCCGCTCGGAGAGGCCGCTGCCCGACGCGGCCGGCGGGCTGGCCTTCGCCGCCGGCCTCGCCCTGCTGCTCCTGGCCCTGACGGCACGCGGGCCCGCGGCCGGGCTCCTTGGCGCCGGGGCGGCGCTGGCGCTGGCGCTGTTCGCCTGGAGGCAGCGGCGGTCGCGGGTCCCCTTCCTGCAGACGGCGCCGCTGGCGGGGATGGCGGGCCTTTCGTTGGTGGCGGGCGCGGCGGTGATCGGCTTCGATCTCTCCGCCTCCACCTTCGTGCCCACCATGGTCCAGGAGAAGTTCCACCTGTCCGTCCTCGCCTCGGGCTTCTCTATGATGCCGGCGGCGGTCACCGGAGCCCTGCTGGCGGGCGCCGCGGGGCTGCTGGTCGACCGCGCGGGTCCGCGGCCGGTGCTGGAGGCGGGGCTGGCGATAGCGGCGGCGGGCTCGCTGCTCCTGGCCTGGCCGGGGCTGGACATGGCCCGCTTCGTGGCGGCCATGGCGCTCCTGGGCGCGGCCACCGCCTTCACCATGGGCGCGCCCATCAACCGACTGGCGCTGGCGCTCTACCGGGAGGAGGCGGCGGGCGAGGCGCTCTCGCTGGTGGCCGTCTTCCGCTCGGTGGGCATGGCAGCCGGGCCCGTACTGCTGGCGCTGGCCGCCTCGGCGCGGAGCTTCACCGGCATGTTCTCCAGCGTGGCGCTGGCCTCGCTGGCGGGTATGGCGCTCTTCGCCCTGGTCCGCGAGGGCGCGGCGCGATCGGAGGAGCTGGCGGCCGGGCGCTGAGCCGGCCGCCGGCTTTCGTGGGAGGCGAGCAAGCGATGCGGGGAGTGCTTCCTCCGGCTGCGGAGGGGACGGGGCGCGCCCCCGCCGGGCTCCGCCGCCTGGCCCTGGCCAGCGCGCTGGCCATGCTGGTGGTGGTGGCGGCGGGGGCGCTGGTGACGAACACGGGATCGGGTCACGGCTGCGGCAACAGCTGGCCGCTTTGCAACGGGCGTCTCCTGCCTGTCTGGTCGCTGCCTGCGCTCATCGAGTTCGGCCACCGGCTGGTCACCGGCCTCTCCGGGCTCCTCCTGGTGCCGCTGGCGGTCTGGACCTGGCGGCGGGGCGACGGCCGCGCGCGACGACTGCTGCTCTTCGGCCTCGCCTTCGTGGTGGTGGAGTCCTTCCTGGGTGCGGCGGCCGTGCTCTGGGGCGAACCCACGGCGGTGCTCGCGCTCCACTTCGGCATCTCGCTCCTGGCCTTCACGGGCATCTGGCTGGTGGCAGCCTGGCTCCGGCAGGACGGGGAGGCTGTGCGACGGCGCCCGCAGGCGCCGGCCCGCTTCCGGCGCCTGGCCTGGACGGCCTCCGTCACCGTCTACGGCGTCATCTACCTGGGCGCCTACGTGCAGCATGTCGGCGCCGCAGGCGCGTGCGGCGGCTGGCCGCTCTGCCGGGGAGCCCTGCTGCCGCCGCCGGGCGGCCTCGCGGCCGTCGAGTTCGTCCACCGGCTGGCCGCCCTGGTGGCCGTGGCGGTGCTCGCCCTCCTCGCCCGGGAGGGGCGCCGCCTGCGCGGCAGCCGCCCGGAGCTGGCCGGGGCTTCGGCGACCGCGCTTCTCTTCATCCTTTTGCAGGCGCTCAGCGGGGGCCTGGTGGTGCTGGGCGGGATGGCGCTGGGACTGGAGCTGCTCCATACCACCCTGGTCACGCTGCTCTTCGCTGCGCTCAGCTACACGCTCCTGATGAGCGCCCCGGCCCCGGAGGGACGGCCGGCGGCGGGAGCCGGACCCTGGGAGCGGTCCGAGGAGCGGCGGCTGGCCCGGGCCTGAGGACCGCGGGGCGCCCGGCGTGCCCCGCATAGGCGCAGGCGGCGCCGAGCAGGGTAGACTGGGACGCGCGGAGGGAAGAGGAACGCGACTCCTGACCGCTGTCCCACCGGACGTGCTGGCGGTCCTCGAAAGGCTGCAAGGACAGGGCGAGCGAGCCTACCTGGTGGGCGGTTGCCTGCGCGACCTCCTGCGCGGCCGCATCCCCCACGACTGGGACGTCGCAACCTCGGCCAGGCCGGAGCGGGTGGCGGCGCTCTTCGCGCGGACGCTGCCGACCGGGCTCGCCTACGGGACGGTCAGCGTCCAGACCGGGGTCCGCTGGGTCCAGGTGACCACCTTCCGGAGCGAGTCCTCCTACGGCGACCGGCGTCATCCCGCCCATGTCCGCTGGCTCGGCGAGGTGGAGGGCGACCTCGCCCGCCGGGACTTCACCGTCAACGCCATGGCCCTGGGTCTGGACGGCCGCTTGGTCGACCCCTGGGGCGGCCTGGCGGACTTGCAGAGCGGCCTCATCCGCGCCGTGGGCGACCCCCAGGAGCGCTTCGCCGAGGATCCGCTGCGCGTCCTGCGGGGCGCCCGCCTGGCAGCCGAGACCGGCTGGCGGATGGAGGAGGCGACCGTCCAGGCGGCGCTGCGCGGCGCGGCCGACCTCCCCGGCGTCTCGCGGGAGCGTCTCTTCTCGGAGATGAACCGCCTCCTGCACGGCGGCCACGCGGCCGCGGGCGTCGAGCTCCTCTGGCGGACAGGCGCCGCCTGGAGCGTGCTGGGCCGGGCGGCGGGCGAACTGCACGCGGAGGGGCTCCGCCACGTGGCGGAGGCCGTCGAGCGGGCGCCGCGAGAGGAGGCGGCCCGCTGGCTCGCCTTTCTCCACGCCTTCGCGCGCCCGGCGGAGCTGGCGGCGCGGGCGATCCTGCCCGGCCGTCCCCGCCGCGCCGTGTCGGAGCTGGCACGAACCCTGACGCGGCTGGAGGAGGGAGGCGGGCCGCCGGCGGCGAATGCGGAGCGGGTCCGGCGGCTGGGCCCGGCGGCGCGCTCGCTGGTCGCCCTCCTGGGCCGGGAGCAGGCCGTGCTTCTGGCCGGCTGGCTGGCCGCGCACCCGGCGGGCTGCCCGCGGCCCCGACTGGCGGCGCTCGCCGGCTCGTGGGCGCGCGCGCTCCGCGAGGTGACGGAACGCGGCGACCCCTGTCTGCCGGCCGATCTCTCCCTGGACGGCTCCGAGGTGGCGAGCCGGTTGGGGGCGGGAGGGCCGGCCGTCGGCCGGAGCCTGGAGTGCCTGGCCGCCTGGGTACGTGAGGACCCCGCCCGCAACCGGCCCGAGCTCCTGCGCGAGCACCTGGAGAGGGAGTGCCGGCCGGGGCGCGGGCCGCGGTGAGGAGGAGAGGCGTTGGCCGAGCAGGCGGACCGCTTCGTCGAGCGAAGGCTGGACTCGGGGATCCCCTTCTACTTCCTGGAGACCGGGAAGTTTCGCACCCTGAGCCTCAGCCTCTTCTTTCAGCGCGACCTCCGGCCGGAGAGCGTCACCGAGACGGCGCTTCTGCCCGAGGTGCTCATCCGCGGCTCGCGCCGCCACCCGGACCTGCGGGCGCTCAACCGCCGCCTGGACGAGCTGTACGGGGCCGACTTGCGCGTCACCGTGCAGAAGTACGGCGAGGTGGAGGCGGTCGGCTGGCACCTCGACCTGCCCGACGAACGCCTGCTGGCGGGGGCGGAGGGGCTGACCGGCGAGGCGCTGGATCTCCTGGTGGAGCTGCTCCTGGAGCCGTACATGGAAGACGGCCGGCTGAGCACGCGCTACGTGGAGCAGGAGAAGGTCAACCTGGCGCGGAGGCAGCAGGCGCTGATCAACGACAAGGCGCGCTACGCCCTGCTCCGCTGCACCCAGGAGATGTTCCAGGGCGAGCCCTACGCCCTCTCCAAGCTGGGCCGGCCCGAGGACCTGCCGGCCATCGACGCGGGTCGCTTGACCGCCAGCTACGAGCAGCTGCTGGCCAGAGCGCCGCGCCTCCTGGTGGGGGTGGGGCCTGGGCCGCTGGCGCGCCTGGAGGAGGAGCTGGAGCGGCGCCTCGAGGCGCTCCGCCCGCGCGCGCCAGGCCGGCTGGAGGGGACGCGCGTCGCCGTGCCGCTGGAGCGCGAGGTGCGCACCGTGGTGGAGGAGCAGCCCGTCGCCCAGGGGAAGCTGGTCCTGGGCTTCCGCACGGGCATCGACGTCCGCGACCCCGACTACTACCCGCTGGTGGTGGCTAACGGGGTCCTGGGCGGCTTCAGCCACTCCAAGCTCTTCCGGAACGTGCGCGAGCGGGCCAGCCTGGCCTACTACGCCTACTCCTCGCTCGACCCCAGCAAGGGCGTCGCCTTCATCCAGGCGGGTATCGAACCCCCGGACTTCCAGCGCGCGCTGGAGATCGTGCTGGAACAGGTGGAGGCTGTCCGGCGCGGCGAGGTGAGCGAGGAAGAGCTGGAGACGACCAAGCTCCGCCTGGCGAGCCATCTGCGCGAGAACACCGACAGCCCGGACGCGATGATCGGTCAGGCGCTGGAAGAGACGCTCTGGGGGGTGCGCCGCAGCCTGGAGGAGCGGCTGGCCGCCATCGCCGCGGTGACGCGCGAGCAGGCGGTACGCGCCTTCTCGCGCGTGCGCCTGGACACGGTCTACTACCTGACGGCGACGGGCCAGAGGGAGGCGCTGGGCCTTGCCTGACCTGCAGATCGAGCGGGTGGAGGCCGGGGAGCTGGGCGAGCGCATGGAGCGGGCGCTCCTCCCGTCCGGCCTGACGGTGCAGGTCCTGCCCAAGCCGGGCTTCGTCAAGAAGTACGGGACCTTCGCCACGCGCTACGGAGGCCTGGACTCCAGCTTCTGGGTGCCGGGGGAGGACGAGCGGACGGACGTGCCCGACGGCATCGCCCACTTCCTGGAGCACCAGCTCTTCGCCGAGGAGGACGGCGACGCCATGGACCGCTTCTCGCGCCTGGGCGCCGGCTCCAACGCCTTCACCACGCACACGTCGACCACCTATCTCTTCTCGGCGACGGAGCACTTCGAGGAGGCGCTGGGCATCCTTCTCGACTTCGTCCAGCACCCGTATTTCACCGAGGCGGGCGTGCGCAAGGAGAGCGGCATCATCCTGCAGGAGATCCGCATGTACCAGGACGACCCGCGCTGGCGCATCGACTTCAACCTGCGCCAGGCGCTCTACGTCCGCCATCCCTTCCGTCTGGACGTGGCCGGGACGCCCGAGAGCATCGGCCGGATCACCCGCGATCTGCTGGAGCGGTGCTACCGGACCTTCTACCATCCGTCCAACATGGTGCTGACCGTGGTCGGCGACGTGGAGCCCGAGCGCGTCGTCGAGCTGGTGGCCCAGGACCAGGCGCGGCGGGGCACGCCGCCGCAGGCGCCCATCCGTCGCTTCCGGCCCGAGGAGCCGGACCGGATCGAGCGCCGGCGCGCGGAGGCGCGGATGCCGGTGGCCCGGCCCTGGGTAGCGGTCGGTTTCAAGGAGCGCGGGGGATGGGCCGCGGGGCTGGAGACGGTCCGCCGCGACCTGGTCACCAGCCTCCTCCTGGAGCTGCTTTTCGGCCGCGGCTCGGACTTCTACGCCCGGGCCTACGAGGAGGGGCTGATCGACGGCTCCTTCGGCGCCGGCTACACCGGCGACGAGGACTTCGGCATGAGCGTGGCGGAGGGCCAGAGCGACGAGCCGGAGCGTCTGGTGGAAGAACTCCTGGCCGAGGTGGAGCGGGCGCGCCGCCAGGGCGTCGACGCCGCGCGCTTCGAGGCGCTGCGCAAGAAGCTGCTGGGCGGCCTGGTCCAGGAACTGGACTCGCCGGAGAGTCTGGCCTATCTGGCCAACGAGGCCCACTTCCACGGCCACACCCTCTTCGATGCCTTCGCGGTGGCGCGCGGGCTCACCCTGGACGAGGTGGAGGAGCGCCTTCGCCAGCACCTGGACCCCGCCTTCCACGCAGTCTCGCTGGTCCTGCCGGAGGGCTAGGCGTGGAGCCGCTGGAGATCGACGGGGAGCACCTGACGCCCGAGGCGGTGGAGGAGGTGGCGGCGGGCGGCCGCCCCGTCCGCCTGGCGGCGGCGGCCCGGGAGCGGCTCGTCCGCTCGCGGCGCTCCATCGAGGCCATGCTCCGGCGCGGGGTGGCCGTCTACGGCGTCAACACCGGCTTCGGCCGCCTGGCGGACGTGGCCATCCCGCCGGAGGAGCTGCGGCGGCTGCAGATCAACCTGCTGCGCAGCCACGCCGCCGGCGTCGGCCCGCCGCTGGCCCGGGAGGAGGTGCGGGCGCTCCTCCTCCTGCGCGCCAACGCCCTCGCCCGCGGCTACTCGGGTGTACGACCCGAACTGGTGGAGCAGATCCTGCGCCTCCTGGAGGCGGGCGTCCACCCGCGGGTTCCGGAACAGGGCTCGGTGGGCGCCAGCGGCGACCTGGCACCGCTGGCCCACGCGGCGCTGGTCCTGATCGGCGAGGGCGAGGCCGAGCTGGGCGGCGAGCTGCTGCCGGGGGCGGAGGCGCTCCGCCGTGCCGGCCTGGCCCCGCTGGAGCTCGAGGCGAAGGAAGGACTGGCGCTGATCAACGGCACCCAGCTGATGGAGGCGCTGGGCCTGCTCGCCTGGCTGGGCGCCCGGCGCCTGGCGGACTGGGCGGACGCCGTGGGCGCGCTCACCTTCCAGGCGCTGCGCGGCGTCGCCGCCGCCTTCCGGCCCGAGATCCAGGCGCTCCGCCCCCATCCGGGACAGGTGCTGGCGGCCCGCCGGCTGCGGGCCTACTTGCGCGGCAGCCGCCTCGTCAGCGCCCCCGGCGAGCTCCGCGTCCAGGACGCCTACAGCCTCCGCTGCATGCCCCAGGTGCACGGCGCCAGCCGCGATGCGCTGGAGTACGTGGGAGGCGTGCTGCGCACGGAGCTGAACGCGGTCACCGACAATCCGCTGGTCCTGCCGGAGACGGAGGAGGCGCTCTCCGGCGGCAACTTCCACGGGCAGCCGCTGGCGCTGGCGCTGGATTTCCTGGCCGTGGCGGTGGCCGAGCTGGCGGACATCGCCGAGCGGCGCACCGAGCGCCTCCTCAACCCGCAGCTGAGCGGGCTGCCCGCCTTTCTGGCGCGGAACGGCGGCGTCGAATCGGGGCTGATGCTGGTCCAGTACACGCAGGCGGCGCTGGTCTCGGAGAACAAGACGCTGGCCCATCCGGCCAGCGTCGACTCCATCCCCACGTCGGCCGCCCAGGAGGACCACGTCAGCATGGGCGCCTGGGCGGCCCGCAAAGCCCGCCAGGTGGTGCGGAACACGGCCCGTGTCCTGGCCGGCGAGGCGCTGGCCGCCCTGCGGGCGCTGGCGATGCTCGGCGACGGGGGCCTCTCGCCGGCCTCGCGCGCCGTACTGGAACGGCTCCGCACCGCCGCTCCCCCCCTCGCGGGCGACTGCCCGCCCGCTCCCGCGCTGGAGGCGCTGGCCGAGCGGATGCTGCGCGAGCCGCCGCCGCTCCCCGAGTAGGCCGGCGGGCTGCGCAGGCCCCC
>JAIMAT010000035.1 GCA_023511835.1 Bacillota bacterium
AGGTCCCGGCGCGTGAAGTAGCCCATGGCCAGGCGGCCGTTGACCCGGACGAAGCCGTCCATGCGGCCCCCGTTCCACTCCTCGTGCATGGCCTGCCAGGAGTGGAGCGGCCGCGTCAGCGAGCCCACCCGGCGCGAGGGGAAGGGGTACGGGGCGACGCAGCCGCCCCGTCCGTCGGGCAGGCAGGCGCCCGGGGGGATGCCGTCGGCACCGGGAAAGCCGGCGCCGAAGTACTGGTCGAAGGAGCGGTTCTCCTGCATCACCACCACGAAGTGCTCCAGGGCCCGGAAGCCTTTCACGGCCGGTTCACCCCCCTCGGGTCGACCGAGACCACCCGAACGGGTGAGCGAAGGACCACCCGGTTTGGCTCTGCTCGGAGCATGCAGGGTAGCCTACGGTGACCATGGTGAGGTAGGTCTATGCGCAGGCACCTGCTGGCGCAACTGGCCATCCTGGTTGCCTCCTTCCTTCTGCTGGGAGGCCTAGTCCTGGGCCAGGTGGACGCCGTGGTCGGATCGCTCCGCACCGACCTGGACCGCTGGCTCCAGGCGGTGGAGGCGGCGGCCCACACGCGCTCCGCGCTGGGCGACCTGCGCCTGGCCGAACTGGAGATGGTGACGGCGCCTGACGCCGGCGCCCGACGGCAGGCGGAGCAGGAGGCGGCCAGCGCCGCTGACGAGGCGAGCCGCTACCTGGCTCTCTACCGCCGGTCGCTGCCCGATCCCTCCGCCCTGGACGCCTTTCAGCGGGACTTCCAGTCCTACCTCGACTACCACGCCCGCCTGGTGCAGGCGGTGGAGAGCGGTTCCACCGCCCGGGCCGAGAGCCTCTTCCGCCAGGGCGCCGGGCCGGTGGCGCGGCTGGAGGAGACCATCCATTCGCTGCGCCACATGGACTACCGCGACGCGGTGGCTTCGGAGAGCATCGCCGGCGGCCTGCGCGATCGCCTGCTCGCCCTGATGGTGGCGGCCGGCGCGGCCGTGGTGGGCATCGACCTGGTGCTGGGGCTCAATCTGCTCGGCTCCTTCCTGGCGCGCCTGCGGGGTCTGCGGCGGGCGGCCGCCGACGTGGGCGAGGGACGCTTCGACGTGCAGCTGGGACCGCCCGTGCGGGACGAGCTGGGCGAGGTGGAGGAGGCCTTCCGCACCATGTCCGCCACGCTGGCGGAGAAGGAGGCGGAGAACCGGCGCCTGCGCGAGGCCCGCGAGCGCGCCGAGCGCGAGCGGATCGAGCTTCTCTCCCGCCAGTTCGACGCCGTGGTCGAGGCCCAGGAGCAGGAGCGTCAGCGGATCGCCCGCGAGCTTCACGACGAGGCCGGGCAGCGGCTCACGTCGCTCCAGTACGGGCTGGAGTTCCTGCGCCGGGCGCTGGCGGATCCGGCGCTGGCGGAGCGGGCCGGCGGACTGGGGGAGCTGGCGCGCCAGACGATGGCCGCGCTCCACGACCTGGCCGTCGACCTGCGCCCGCCGCTCCTCGACGACGCGGGGCTGGAGGCGGCGCTGCGCGAGTACGCCCACGACTTCGCGCAGCGCTACCAGGTGCCCACGGAGGTGGAGACGCGGGGGCTCGAGGGTCTCCCGCCCAGCGTCCAGCTCCTCCTCTTCCGCGTCGTCCAGGAGGCGCTGACCAACGTGGCGCGCCACGCGCACGCCCGCCGCGCGCGCGTGGAGGTGGTGCGCGAAGGGGAGCGGCTCTACGGCCGCGTGGAGGACGACGGGGTCGGCTTCGAGACCGGCGGCGAGGCGGCGCGGCAGGGGCGGCGCTGCCTGGGCCTGGCCGGCATGCGGGAGCGGGTGCGCATGCTGGGCGGCCAGCTGGCCGTCCGCTCGGCGCCGGGCCGCGGCACGGTGGTGGAGTGGGAGGGTCGCCTCGGCGCCGGCCTCGCCGCAGGCCTCGAGGCCGCCTCCCCCGGGGAAGAGAGGCGGGCGAGGGGATGAAAACGATCCGGGTCTTCGCCGTCGACGACCATCCGGTGGTGCTGCAGGGGATTCTGGCGCTCCTGGAGCAGTCGCCGGGCATCGAGGTGGTGGGCAGCGCGCTGGACGGGACCTCCGCGCTGGAGGCCGTGGGGCGCGTGCAGCCCGACGTGGTCCTGCTCGACGTCTCGCTGCCCGACGTCAACGGGATCGAGCTCTGCCGGCGGATCGCCACCCTGCCGGCGGAGCGGCGCCCGGCGGTGGTGATGCTGACCGTCCACCAGACGGCCAGCTTCTTCTTCCAGGCGCTGCGCGCGGGCGCCCTGGGCTACGTGCCCAAGTCGGCCCCCTTCGACGACGTGCGCGAGGCGATCGAGTCGGCGGCGCGGGGGGAGACCTACCTCCACCCCAGCGTCGCCGGCTACCTGGTCAGCGCCTTCCTGGGCGGGGGGGTGCCGGCGGAGGGGGAGACGCCGCTGGCCCGCCTGAGCGAGCGCGAGCGCGAGGTGCTGGGCCTGCTGGCGCGGGGGCGCTCGACGCGCGAGATCGCGGCCGAGCTGGGCCTCAGCCCCCACACCGTCCACAAGCACCGCACCAGCCTGATGGCCAAGCTGGGACTCCACTCCGCCTACGACCTGCTCCGCTTCGCCGCCTCGCTGGGCCTGGTGGGGGGTGTGGAACCGTGAGGACGGAGTTCGCCGCCGGAGGCGAGAGCGGCCGCTACCCCGCCGGCTCGCTGCGCTGGATCGGGACGGGTCCGCCGCTCCTCTTCCTGGTGGTGCTCAGCCTGGCGGAGCTGCTCCTCTTCGACCGCCTCCTGCCGCGCGGCCTTTCCACGCTGCTCACCCTGCTCCTGGCGGCGGTGGGCATCCTGGCCTACGGCTTCCACGTCTCGCGGCTGATGGAGGGAGCCGAGCGCCAGATCCTGGCCATGTACGAGGAAGCGGCCGAGCAGAACCGCCAGCTGCACGCGCTCCACGAGGCGGGACTGGCCATCACCTCCAACCTCTCGCTGGAGACGGTGCTCGAGCGCGTGCTCGACCTGAGCCTGGCCATCACGGGCGCGGGGAGCGGCGCGGTGGCCGTCTACGACGCGCGGGGGGAGACGCAGCGGCTGGTGACGCGAGGCCGCCGCTCGCCGCTGGAGGCGCCCGAGATGTTCGCCCTGCCGCTCCGCTACGGCCAGACGCCGGTCGGCATGCTCTACCTGGCCGACCGGGCGCAGGGCGTCTTCGGCCCGCGCGAGGAGTCGGCCGCCCGGAAGCTCTCGGCGCATGCGGCGGTGGCGGTGATGAACGCGCGCCTGCACGAGGAGGCGGCGCGCGCCGCCATCCTGGAGGAGCGCCACCGCCTGAGCATGGACCTGCACGACGGCGTGCTGCAGGAGCTCTACGGCATCGCCCTGCGCGCCGAGGACATGCTGGCCGGGCTGCCGCCCGGCGGCGGAGACGAGGGGCTGCGCGAGCGGCTGGAGGCCTTGGTGGAGGCGGTCGACCGGCTGGAGGGCGCCATCCGCCGGACGGTGCAAGACCTGCGCGAGGGCCTGCCGCGGCCGGTCCCGCCGGCCGAGGCGGTGGAGCAGGCGGTCCGGGCGCTGGATCTGGACGGCCGCCTGGAGATGGAGGTGCAGCTGGACCGGGAGCTGGGCGAGCTGCCCGGCGAGCAGGCGGAGACGCTCCGCTTCGTCGTCCGCGAGGCGCTGGCCAACGTCCTCCGCCACGCCCGGGCGCGCCGGGTGCATCTGGAGCTGGCGCGGCAGGAGCGCTGGCTGCGGATGGAGGTGCGGGACGACGGCGTCGGCTTCCGGCCGGGGAGCGCGGAGGGGAGCGAGGCCGAACCCGGGGCGGCCTCCCACCACGGGCTGGCGAACATGCGCAGGCGGGCGGAGAGGGCGGGAGGGCGGCTGGAGGTGGAGAGCGCCCCGGGGCGGGGGACGCGGCTCGTCCTCCTGCTTCCTGCGACTCCGGCCGCGCGGAGGTGAGGCGCGATGGCAGCGCCGGGCGGCGAGAACGGTCCGGTGCGGGTGCTGGTGGTGGACGACCACGAGGTGGTCCGGGTGGGGCTGGCGGCCCTCATCCGCCGCCAGCCCGACCTGCTCTGGGCGGGCGAGGCCGATGGCGTGAAGGCGGCGGTTCGGGTGGCGCGCGAGTGCCGGCCGCACGTGGTGGTGATGGACGTGCGCCTGCCCGACGGCGACGGGGTCGAGGCCTGCCGGCTGCTGCGCGAGAACGACCCGGACTGCCGCGTGCTGATGCTCTCCAGCTTCTCCGACGCCGCGGCGGTCCGCGCCTCCATCCGCGCGGGCGCCTCGGGCTTCCTGCTCAAGCGGGCGCACAGCGATCTCCTCATCCAGGCCATCCGCATCGCCGCCGCCGGCGGGACGGTGCTGGACCCGCAGATGACCGGCGAGATCCTGGCCGCCCTGCGCGGCGACGGGAAGGACCCCCTGGCGGCGCTGAGCGAGACGGAGCGCGAGGTGCTGGAGCGGATCGCGCGCGGCGAGACCAACCGGCAGATCGGCGAGGAGCTCCACCTCAGCGAGAAGACGGTCAAGCACTACGTCAGCAGCATCTTCGACAAGCTGCAGGTGCGGCGCCGGAGCGAGGCGGCCGCCCTGGCGGCGCGGCGCCTGGGCGAGGGGTAGGGCCGTCGCCGCCGGAGCGCTCCCGCGGCCCTCCGCGCCTGGCAGCCAGGCACCCCCGCCCGGTGGCGGGGGCGCCTCGCGGCTTTTCGGCGGGCGGCCCGGGCCGCCCGCGCCTCAGTCCGGAGAGCCGTGGTGCGCCAGCGTCAGCAGCCGCTCATAGACCCCCACCCGGCGGCGGAAGCGGCCCCGGGGCCGGTCGACGGCGTACATGGCGAAGCCGATCATGAAGAGGGCGGCCAGCGCCACGGCCCCGCCCAGCAGCCGCGCGGCCAGGGGCGGCTCCATGGCCAGGGCGACGCCCCAGACCGCCGCCAGGAAGTAGGCCGCCGTCAGCCACCGCCCCGCTCCCCGTGCGCGCGCGCAGCTCTTCACGGCGCCCCCGCCCCCTCGTTCCCGGTGACGGTGAAGGCGAAGTGGAGGGCGGGCAGCGTCCGTCCCGGATGGTCGCGGGCGTAGGTCAGCTGCGGCCGCGCGTAGACCACCGGCTGCGCGTCCTGCCCCTCGTAGATCACCGGCACCAGGTCGATCAGGTGGACGCCCGGCGCGCCCGAGGCGGTCAGCACGATCTGCACGTCGCCCGAGCTGTTAAAGCCGCAGGCGTAGCCCAGGTAGCGGTCGTCGTAGAGCAGGGCGTAGGTGTTGTCATAGGCGGCCCAACCCACGCCCTTCAGGTGGATGGTGAAACGGGTGCCGGCCGGCCCGCCAGAGGGCGTCACGGAGACGATGGAGGGCTGGATGACGAAGGCGCCCACGGCCACCGTCCGCCCGCCCGCCTCCAGCGCCAGCGGGTGGGTCCCGCCCAGGTCGTCGGGGATGGCCAGCGTGGCGTCCACGCGCCCGTCGGCGCCGACCCGCAGCTGCCCCAGGCTCTTCTCCACCGTCTTGCGGCCCTGGCCGCTGACGCGGTTGCCGTTCTCGGTGGTCCAGACGATCTCCGCCTGGGCGCCGGCCGGGAGGCCGGAGGCCTGGAGCCGGACCTGCGTGCCCACCGGGCCGTAGCCGGGGCTGACCGAGAGCGGCTGGGCGCCGTCCAGGGCCGGCGCGGGAAGCGGCTTCTCCGCCATGAGCGGGTCCGAGTAGGCGGCCGGCACGGGAGCGGTGGGCGGCGTCACGTCCACGAGCCAGGCGGCGTCGGGGATGCCGCCGTAGGGCGACTGCTGCGGGTTGAGATAGGGGAAGCCGAGCAGGCCCCGCCAGACCTGGACCAGGTGCTGCCCCGCCGGCCCCGCCGCGCGCAGGGTCGCCTCGGCGGTACCGTGCGTCGTCACGGCCGTCAGGATGCCGGCGAAGCCGTTATCCCAGGCCACCTCCCAGAGGGAGCCGTGGTAGTTGTCCATGCCGAGCCCGGTGGCCCGGATGGTGATCGTCTCGCCGACGGCCGCCCGGGTGGTGCTGATGGTGAACTGCGGGCGGATGTCGAAGCTGGCGCTGGGCGCCTGGGCTTCCGCGGTTCCGGCCGCCGGGCCCGCCGGCAGCGCCCGGATGACGTGGGGACCGCCGAAGTCCTCCGGCACCGTCCACTCCAGGCGGAAGGAGCCCCGGCTGTCGGCCCGGACGTCGGCGATGCTCCGCTCCGCCGGGCGGTAGCGCGCCCCCTGGAGCTCCGTCGCGCCGCTCAGCTGCCAGCGGCCGTCCGCCGTCTCCCAGACCAGGTGCAGCGCCGCGCCGGTGGCGAAGCCCGTCCCCTGGAGGAGCAGCGGCGTCCCGGCTGGCCCGGAGTAGGCGGAGAGGGTCAGCTGGCCGGCCGGGGCCGCTGCCGCCGCCGTGGCGTGCGTCCCGGTGGTCCGCGAGGAGGCGGGGGCACCGCTGCCGCAGGCGGCCAGGAGGAGGCCGAGGGCGAGGAGGAGCGCTCCCGCGGTGGCCCCGCGGCCGCGCCGCTGGCGCCGCGACATGGTCGGCACCGTTTCCTTGCGCAGGTCTGCGCGCATCGCTCGATCCCGTCCCTTCCCGTAAGCGGGCGGCACGGGCGGAGGCCCGCGCCGCCCGTCCGCCTACCGGCCGACCAGCACCACGGGCGAGAGCGCCGTACCGGTATTGGGGTCGGTCACGTTGTCGGCCACGGTCGCCTGGACCTGCAGGTAGCCGCCGCCCGCGGGCGCCTGGAAGAGCCCGACCCAGGCCTTGGCCGTGGCATCGTAGTGGAGCTGGACGGTCGCCAGCGGGTGGGCGAACTTGCCGCTGAGGGCGTCGTAGTCGCCCTGCCAGCCGACCACCGCGCTGCCCGTCCCCTGCGTGACCGGCGTCGGCGGAGGCAGCTTCTCACCGCGTGCCTCGTACTGCGGATAGGTGGCCTGCGCGCGCACCTCCACCGGGGAGCCCGGGGCGACCGAACCGGCGAAGGGCTTGCCCGTGGCCGGGTCGACCAGCGCCACCTGCATCTTGAGGCGGGCCGGGACGACGGTCAGGAGGGACGGCTGTACGTTGAAGGGGGTGAAGGTGCCGGTCCGCCCGGCCTTGTCGACCGCCTTGACCGTGTAGTCCACCGGGCCCGTCTTGGCGTCGAAGGGGATCTGCCAGGAGACGGTCCAGAACTGCGGTGGGTTGGCGCTCTTCCCGTGCGGCCCCAGCTTCATGGCCAGCGGCTCCATGCCGGGCACCAGCACGCTCAGCTGCGCGTCCGGGACCATGGCGCCGTTGGCGTCGACCGCCTGCACGCGCCAGACCACCGTCTGGCCGCGCTGGAAGGTGTTGCTCAGGACGCAGCCCAGGGAGCTGCTGACGATGTCGCCGCTGACGATCAGGTGCTCGCCGCCCCCGGCCGACTGGTTGATGTGCGCCAGCGAGGCCGAGGACATGGTGCCGATGATGAGGACGACGGCGACGACGGCCACCGTGATCACCGATCGGGTGTTGGGTCTCATCCGTTTCCCTCCTGTCCGCCTCTCGGCCGGTCGTCCCGGCCCGTCTCCGCGCCGCTCACCCCAGCCGTGCCGGGCCGAGCAGCGCCAGGGCGGCCTTGGCCGCGGCCGGCGTCGACTGGTACGCCTTCCATGTCAGAAAGACCATGGCCAGCACCACCAGCACCCCCAGCAGGGTGGCCAGCGGCCGGTTGAGCGGGTGGCGGTAGGGACCGTGGTCCAGGAAGGGGACCGCCACCAGCAGCCCCAGTGCGACCAACGGGATGGCGCCGATCACCCATCCCTCCACCGAACCCGGCACGTACTTCAGGAACTGGAAGAGGAACATGAAATACCATTCCGGCCGCGGGACGTAGGCGGTGTTGGAGGGGTCGGCGATGCCCTCCGAGACGGCCGGCCGGAAGATGCTCAGCGCGATCAACACGAGAAGGACCAGCAGCGAGACGGCCACGTCGGCCGAGATGGTATAGGGGAAGAAGGCCTCGCCGTGCTCCTTCTGGTGCTTGTAATCCTCCTCGTAGATGGCCCGCTGGATCTCGTTCATCCCCGCGCCCCCCTCTGCGCAGCGGCGGGCCGGCTGCCCGGCGCCCGGTTCTCGTACATCAGACGCTCCTGGAGGGCCGGCTTGGGCGGGGTGGAGATGCCCAGGCGGATGACCAGCACCAGGTGGAGGGCGATGAAGAGGACGAGCAGTGCGGGCACGAAGAGCATGTGGATGGCGTAGAAGCGGGGCAGCGTCAGGACGCCGATGTTGGGACCCCCGCGCAGCAGGCCTTCCAGGAAGCTGCCGACGAAGGGCACCGCCCCGACCATGTTGGTGCCCACCGTCGTCGCCCAGTAGGCCTTCTCGTCCCAGGGCAGCAGGTAGCCGGTGAAGCCCATGACCAGCACCAGGAAGAGAAGCACCACCCCGACGATCCAGGTCAGCTCCCGCGGATACTTGAAGGAGCCCATGAAGTAGACGCGCAGCATGTGCAGAAAGACCAGCACCACCATGGCGCTGGCGCCCCAGTGGTGGAGGCTGCGGATCATGGGACCGAAGGCCACGTGGTTCTCGATGAACTGGATGCTCTGCCAGGCGTTGTCCGGGTTGGGCGTGTAGTAGAGGGCCAGGAACATGCCGGTCAGCGCCTGCAGGACGAAGACGAAGAGGGTGGCGCTCCCGAGCGTGTAGGCCCAGTTCACCCCCTCCGGGATCGAACGCTCGAAGATGGCCGCCCAGGCCGCCCGGTAGCCCAGCCGCCGGTCGAGCCAGTTGCGGAAGCCCCCTCCCGATCCCTGGTTCATGCCGCTTCCTCCCTTCGCGCTCGCGGGACGCCGCCGGAAGCGCGGCCCCGGCGCGGTTCGGGCCTCATACCGGCACCTTCTGGGCGACGCCCAGCTTGAAGTCCTGGTAGCGGCAACTGAGCCGGCCGCCGCTCACCTTGAACTCCAGCGCGTCCAGCGGCCGCGGCGGAGGCCCGGCGAGCACGTGGCCGTCGATGGCGTACTCGCCGCCGTGGCAGGGGCAGTCGAAGGTGTGGCTGCCGGCCTGCCAGGAGTAGACGCAGCCCAGGTGGGTGCAGTGGCCGTTGAAGACGCGGACGTCGTTGGTCCCCTGGTTGCCGCGAACCACCCAGACGTTGCCGGCCTTCGACTCCTCCTTCCACCCGTCGCGGCGGGTGATGACGAACTGGACGTTCTTGGGCACCCCTGGCTCGAAGCTGTCCAGCGGTCCGAGATCGACCCAGTCGGAAGTCGGAGCCTCGAAGGCCGGCGAGGCCGCGAAGCCGATCAGCTGCGTCCCCAGGACCACGGCGACCAGCCCGGCGCTGCCGCCGATCATCCAGCTGAGCAGCGAGCGCCGGCTGAACCGCACCTCTTCCGGCCCGCCGCCGTCGGCCCGCCGGAGGCCCGGGCTCTCCTCCCGAGGAGCCATCCCGTCTCCCCCTTTCCGGTTCTGCTTCACCACGATCGTAGGGACCGCCGTGATCCCCCCTCCACGTGCAAACGGTCCATCCGGGCCGGGCCGGATGGACCTTCGCACATACCACCTTCGGGTGAGCCGGATAACCCCCGGAGAGGTGCCGGAGAGGGCGCGGGCGCCGCCCGCCCCCCGCTAGGCGCTGCGGCTGGCGCCGAAGGCCCAGGAGGCGAGCAGCAGGAGGAGGAAGGCGGCGGCGGCGGTGACCGCCAGGTCGAGGCCGAGGGAGAACTGCGTCAGGAGGGCGGCCAGCCGCGACGAGCCGTAGACGATGTGCCTCAGCGCGTCGATGCCGTAGGTGAGCGGGTCGGCGTGCATCAGGGCGGCCAGCCAGGCAGGCATGCCGCGGATGGGGTAGAGCGCCCCCGAGAGAAAGAACATGGGCATGACGAGGAAGTTCATCACCACCTGGAAGCCCTGCATCGACTCCATGCGGCTGGCGATGAGGATGCCGAGGCCGACCAAGGCCAGGGAGATGAGCGCCAGCACGCCCAGCATGCCCAGGAAGGCCAGCGGCCCCAGGCGGACGCCGGCCGCCGGCGCCAGGAGGAGCAGGAACGCTCCCTGCGCCGCGGCCACGGTCATCCCCCCGGCCGCCTTCCCGGCCACGATGGCCCAGCGCGGCACCGGGCTGACCAGCACCTCCCTCAGGAAGCCGAACTCCCGGTCCCAGACGATGGACATGGCGCCGAAGAGGCTGGTGAAGAGGACCGACATGCCGACGATGCCCGGGAACATGTAGGCCAGGTAGTCGGCGCCCCGCGCGGCGTTGAGCGTGAAGCCGCTCCGGATGCCGTTCCCCACCAGGAAGAGGTAGAGGAGCGGCTGCGCCACCATGCCCACCACCCGCGAGGGCTCCCGCAGGAAGCGGAGCACCTCCCGCAGCCAGATGACGTAGGCGCCGCGCAGCGCCCTCACCGGTGCCACCTCCCCATCCCGCGCCGGGCGGGCTGCGCCGGCCCCTCATCGCGCAGCTCGCGCCCCGTCAGCTCCAGAAAGACCGTCTCCAGCGTCGGCCTCCGCACCTCCACCCGCCGCACGCCCGGACCGAAGGCCTCCACCACGCGCGGCAGGAGGCGGTCGGCCTCCCGGCAGCGGATCTCGAAGCGGGGCGCGCTTCCCCGCACCTCGACGCCCAGCGCCTCGGCCCAGCCGGGATCGGCGGGTGGGGCCGCCGCCTCCACCAGGATCCGGTCCGAGGCGACCTGGCGCTTCAGCGCCTCGGGCGTGTCCAGGGCGACGATGCGCCCGTGGTCCATGATGGCCACGCGCTCGGCGTACTCCGCCTCGTCCAGGTAGTGCGTGGTCATGAAGACGGTCACCCCGTACTTCTGGGGCAGCTCCCGGATCAGCTCCCACATCTGCGCGCGCGACTGCGGGTCGAGGCCCACCGTCGGCTCGTCCAGAAAGAGCACCCGGGGCGTGTGGATCAGCCCGCGCACCAGCTCCAGCCGCCGCCGCATGCCTCCCGAGTAGGTGCGCACCCGGTCGCCCGCCCGTTCCTCCAGCCCGGCCAGGCGCAGGAGAGGCGCCGCCCGCTCCCGCACCTGGCCGGCCGAGAGACCGTAGAGGAGGCCGTGGAAGACCAGGTTCTCCATGGCGGTCAGCCGGTCGTCCAGGGTGGGCTCCTGGAAGACGATGCCGATGGCCTGGCGCACGCGCGCCCGCTCCCGCACCACGTCGTGGCCGGCCACCGTCGCCCGCCCGCCGCTGGGCTCGAGGAGCGTGGCCAGGATCTGGATGGTCGTCGTCTTCCCCGCCCCGTTGGGTCCCAGGAAGGCGAAGAGCTCGCCCTCGCGGACGGCGAAGCTCACCCCGCGTACGGCCTCGACCCCGCCGTAGCGCTTCTCCAGACCCTCCACCGCGATGACGTCGGCCGGCACCCTTCCCTCACCCGCCCCCAAAGAACTCTTACCGTCCCTGGGGAGAGCCGCCTTCGCCAGCGGACTCCCCCGTGCCCGGGCGCGGGCACATCCGTACCATGCGCGAACTGCGGGAAGCGGGCAAGCCCAGGGCCGTGCCGCCCCTAGGCATCGAAGACCCCCATGCTGAGATAGCGCTCGCCGGTGTCCGGCGCGACCGCCACCACGCGCTTGCCCGGGCCCAGCTCCCGGGCCACCCGCAGGGCGGCGAAGGCCACGGCGCCGGAGGAGGGGCCGCAGAGCAGCCCCTCCTCCCGCGCCAGGCGGCGGGTCGTCTGCCAGGCTTCCTCGTCGCTCACGTCGACGATCCGATCGTAGACGCTCCGGTCGAGCACCGGCGGGATGAAGCCGGGGCCGAGGCCGGGGATGCGCGAGCGGCCGGGTTCGCCGCCCGAGAGGACGGGCGAGCCGGCCGGTTCGACGGTGACCACCAGCAGGTCGGGCAGATGGCGGCGAAGCTCCTGGCCCGTGCCGGTGAGCGTTCCGCCGGTGCCCGCCGCGGCGACGAAGGCGTCCAGGCGGCCGCCCGTCGCCTCCAGGATCTCGGGCGCGGTGGTCCGGCGGTGCGCCTCCGGATTGTGCGGGTTCTCGAACTGCTGCGGCAGGAAGGCGCCGGGCGTGCTCTCCGCGATCTCCCGCGCCACCCGCACCGCCCCGGACATGCCCTCCTCGTCCGGGCTGAGCACGACCTCGGCACCGTAGGCCCGCAGGAGCTGGACGCGCTCGCGGCTGGCGCCCTCGGGCATGACGATGAGGGCGCGGTAGCCGCGGGCGGCCGCCACCATGGCCAGGGCGATACCGGTGTTGCCGCTGGTGGGCTCCACGATGAGCGAGCCGGGGCGGAGCCTGCCCTCCGCCTCGGCGGCGCGGATCATGAAGAGCGCCGCCCGGTCCTTGACGCTGCCGCCGGGGTTGAAGGACTCCAACTTGAGGCAGAGCTCCGCGCTGCCCGGCTCGGGCAGGCGCCGGAGCCGGACCATGGGCGTGTGGCCGATCAGCTGCGTCACGTCGTCGACGATGGGCATCGCGACACCTCCTCTCCCGCCGCGCGCTGCAAAGCGTGCCGGCGCGGCCGCGCGCTCAGATCTGCTCCGCTGCCTGCAGGATGTCGGCCAGCAGGTCGCCGGGCTCCTCCAGGCCGACCGCGAAGCGCACCAGCCCCTCGGTGACACCCATGGCCTCCCGCTCCTCCGGCGGCAGCGAGCGGTGGGAGGCGATCCAGGGGTAGAGGCAGAGCGTGTAGACGTCGCCGACGGTGGTGGCCGGCACCACCAGGTGGAGCGCCCGCAGGAAGCGGAAGACCCCCTCCCGGTCGCAGCCCAGGTCGACGCTCACCACCGCTCCCGGGAGCCGCTCCGGGTAGAGCCGCCGCACCCGCTCCGCGTCCGGATGGTCGGGGAGGAGGGGATGGACGACCCTGCGGAAGCGGCCGGAGTCGCGCAGCTCCTGGGCCAGCCGCCAGGCGCTGGCCGACTGGCGCTGGAAGCGGAGCGGCAGCGTCTTCAGGCCGCGGTGGAGGAGCCAGGCCTCGAACGGCCCCAGGTTGTCGCCCAGCAGCTTCTGCCGCGCGTAGAGATCGCGGATCCTCTCCCGCGGGCCGACCACCACCCCGCCGGTGGCGTCGCCGTGGCCGCCCAGGTACTTGGTGGCCGAGTGGACCACCAGGTCCGCGCCCAGCTCCAGGGGACGGCAGAGGAGGGGGGTGGTGAACGTGTTGTCCACGATCAGCTGGGCCCCGTGGGCGTGGGCGGCGCTCGCCAGCGCCCCGACGTCGACGACGCGCAGGAGCGGGTTGGAGAGCGTCTCCGCCACCACCGCCCGCGGCCGGTGCCGCTCCAGGAGCGGCTCGTAGGCCGAGGGGTCGGTCAGGTCGGCCGTGACCGCCTCGACCCCGAAGCGGCCGAAGACGTCGCGCACCAGGCTGACGGTGGCGCCGTAGAGGTCCCGGCTGAGGAGGACGCGGTCGCCGGGCGCCACGCCCGCGCCAAGCAGGGCCGCCGCCAGGGCGGCCATCCCCGAGGCGTAGGCGCGGGCTGCCTCGGCCCCCTCGAGCAGCGCCACCGCCTCCTCGAAGGCGGCCACGGTGGGGTTGTGGTGGCGCGTGTAGGTGTATCCTTCGAGGCTTCCTCCCAGGATGGCGTCCATCTCCTCGGGGTCCGGTGCGACGAAGGTGTTGCTGGCGTAGATGGGGCTGACCGTGGGGGTGAAGGGGCGCTCCGGGCGCCGTTCGCCCGCATGGACCGCCACGGTGGCCGGGGCGCAGTCGCGGAGTTCCAAAGCCCGTTCCTCTCTTCCCTGAAAATCGACCCCATCCGGCGCCGGCCGGTCCGGGCCGGCCGCCGGAGGCGGGCGGAGCCGGCGCGCGGGCGCGGCGACTCCCGTCCGCCTCCGCCTAGGGGGCGGTGGTCCCGGGGCGGCCTCCGTCCTGCGGCAGGCTCTTGAGACGCAGATACCACTGCTTGTATACGAGACCCTGCCGTTCGGCCTCTTCCTTGGACTGGATCTGGTCGGCGCGGCCCGGCGCGGGGACCACCACCGGGTCGCCCGGCCGCCAGTCGACGGGCGTCGAGTAGCCGGTACGGGCGGTGGTCTGGAGGGCGTCGAAGACGCGCAGCAGCTCGTCGACGTTCCGGCCGAGCGAGAGCGGGTAGTAGATCAGGGCGCGCACGATCCCCTGGTCGTCGATGAAGAAGACGGCGCGGACGGTGGCCGTCTGCGACTCGCCGGGGTGGATCATCCCGTAGAGGCGCGCGACGTGCATGTCCAGGTCGGCGATGATCGGGAAGGGGACGGGGTGGCCGAAGATCTCGGCCATGTCGCGCGTCCAGGAGAGGTGCGAGGGGACGCTGTCCACCGAGAGCCCGATCAGCTGGACGTTCCGCCGCTGGAACTCGTCGTGGCGGGCGGCGAAGGCGCTGATCTCCGTGGTGCAGACGGGCGTGAAGTCGGCGGGATGGGAGAAGAGCATCACCCACTTCCCCCGGTAGTCGGAGAGCCGGACGACGCCGTGCGTGCTGGGCGCCTCGAAGTCGGGCGCCGGCTCGCCGATGCGCGGCAGGGCGGCGGGGGCCGCCGGCTCGTGGATGGCCATGGATACCCACCTCCTCGGTGCTTTGCGCCAGGATAGACCATATTGCCGATCGGAGCAATCGGAATTAAGCTCACGGCCGAGAGGCGACGACCCATCGCGCGGCACCGGCGGAGCGGTGCGCGGAGGAGGCGGGCACGTGATTCGGCTTCGCTGGCCCGAGGAGTTGGTGCGCCTGACGGGCGCGGAGTGCGTTTGGCTGCCGCCCGGCCGCCTGGGCGAGCTGGCGGGGGGGCTGCGCGCGGCGGGTCTCGGGCCGCTCGGGGCGGCGCTGCTGGCGCCGCGGGCGCGCCTGGCCCTGGGCGCGGAGATCGTCCACGCCGATCCGGACCTGGAGTTGCCGGACGGGGCGGAGGTCGCCCTCCAGGTGCCACCGTTGCGGCCGGAGGACCACCTCACCCCGGAGGCCTGCCGGGAGTGCCTGGAACGGGGCGCCCGCCTGGTCGACGTGCGCGAAGCCGAGGAGTTCGCGCTGGGCCGGATCGCGGGAGCCGAAAGCCGGCCGCTCTCCGGCTTCCCGGAGGTCATCCGCGATCTTCTCGCCGGCGCAGACCGTGAGCCCATCTTCGTCTGCCGCAGCGGGACGCGGACGATCTGCGCCCTGGTCCTCTACCGGCTCTGGGGACGGGACGACGGCAAGCACCTGGCGGGCGGGTTGAAGGCCTGGCAGGCCCTCTACCCGATCGAGGGCCTGCCGGTGGCGTGAGAGCTCCGGCGGGACGGAGGAGGGGGAGGGAGGGGAGCCGTACCGCTTCCTCGGATCCGCCACAGCGCGGGAGAGGAGGCCGGTACCGGTGGAGGAAGTGCGCGTCGGCGTCGAGGTCGACCCCCGCGGGCGCGCCCTGGCCTGGGTTCGCGAGTGGCCGGGATGCACCAGCCATGGTGAGAGCGAGCGCGAGGCGCTGGAGCGGGTACCGCAGGCGCTCCAGGAGTTCTGGGCCTGGCTGAACGGGCACGGGGATCCGGAGGCGCCGCCGCCGGACACGGAGGTGCGGATCGGCGCCGTGGAGCGCTCTCCCGTCGAATCCGACCTGCGGGAGGCGGACAGCGAGGGCTTCTTCTCCTTCGACAGCGAGCCCCTCGAGCCCCGACTCCTGGCCCGCGCCAAGCGCTTCCGCGCTTACGCCCGCGCGGATGCCCTGGCCCTGCTGGCGGAGCTGGGCGAGGAAGACCTGCGGCATCCGGTGGGTCGAAGCGGCCGGACGGTGGGTGCCACCTTCGACCACATGGCCATCGTCGACCTCTGGTATGCGCAGCGCGCAGGCGTACCCGCCTCCGCCGAGTGGCAGGCCTTCCTGCTCACCGCCCTGGGCGAGCTAGCCGACGGCTGGGTGCACCGTCGGCTCGAGGCCGACCCCGTCACCGTCCGCCTCTTCCCGCCGGATGTCTGGGGCGACGGGCGGGCCGAGCGATGGACGCCGCAGAAGACGCTGCGACGCTTCGTCTGGCATGATCTCCTCCATCTTCGTGCCATACGAAGGACGCTCGCCGGGACCGGCCCCGGGACCGGCCGCGGGGACCGGCGCTGAAGGCCGCCCGGCAGCAAGGGGTGGTCCGGATTGGGCGACGGAGAGGTGCACCTTTCGCGGCGGCTGCGGGAGAGGCGACGGACGCGAGCCTTCCGCCACTTCTTGGCCGGGCAGACGATCTCCGGCTTCGGCACGCAGATCAGCTATTTCGTCCTTCCCGCCGTCGCCGTCGCCCAGCTCCACGCCACTCCGCAACAGATGGGACTCCTCGGCACCGTCGAACTGCTGCCCGTGCTCCTGGGAGCCGCCCTCGTCGGCGTCTGGGTGGACCGCGTCGACCGGCGCCGCCTCATGATCGCCGTCGACGGCTTCCGGGCGCTGCTCATGGGATGCGTCGCCTGGCTGGCCGCAGCGGGCAGGCTCTCGATGCCGGCCCTCTATCTCGTGGCGCTGCTCTCGGGGGCGGCGTCCATCGTCTTCGATATCGCCCGTCAGGCCTTCGTGCCGACCGTCGTCCCCCAGGAAGCCCTGCCCGACGCGAACGGCAAGTTCGAGCTGAGCGACGCCGTCACCAAGCTGGCCGGACCCGCTCTCGGTGGCGCGGTGCTGCAGGCGGCCTCCGGCGCCGCGGCCGTCGCCCTGGACTCGGTCTCGTACCTGGCGTCGTTGGTCACCCTGCTGTGGCTCCCCTCCCCTACGCCAGAGTCGCGCCCGGAGAGGCCGGGAAGCGGTCCGGCGTACCTCTGGGCTTCTCTTCGGGAGGGGTGGACCTTTCTCTGGAACCGGAAAGCCTTGGCGCGTGCCGCCGTCAGCTCCGCCCTGTCCAATTTCTTCGCCAGCATGGGCGAGGCCGTCTGGATGATTTACGTCATCCGTGAGCTCCACGGGACGGCGGCTGTGGCCGGAACGATCCAGTCGCTGGGTCACGTGGGCGGTATCGCGGGGGCGGCGGTGGCAGGTTGGATCGGCGGCCGGATGGCGGCTGGCGGCTCGATGCTCCTGGGCAGCGTGCTGGCGGCGCTGGGATGGTGGTCGACGGCGGCCGCGCAGTGGCACGTCGCCGGGACGCTCCTCCTCGCTCTGGGGGGATTCCTGAACGCTTTCGGTGTCACCGTTTTCAACGTCAGCCAGTCAAGCCTGCGGCAGAGGGTGACGCCGGCAGGGATGCTGGGCCGCGTGGGCGCGACGGTGCGGTGGCTGAGCCGGGGTGTGATGCCGCTGGGAGCGCTGGCGGGGGGGTTGGTGGCGGGTGTCGCGGGCGTTTCCGCGACCCTGCTGCTGGCGGCCGGCGGTCGCACGTCGGCCGCGGCCTGGCTGATCGGAGTGGTGGAGGATGGCGGCCTTGACGCGGGCGGCGGCACGAGGGCGGCCATCGAGTACCTTGCTAAAGAGGCCTGCCGGGTTTTCGATCCGGGGATGGTGAGGTATCCGCGACGGGAACGGGACGGATGACTCGGGAGGAGCCCGGCTGAGGCCCGCATGGATCCCTGCATGCTCGCCAGACGACGGATTGGCGCATGGCGGTCGGGTTCGCGAGCAACCGCACGGAGGCTGCAGAGGCCGTCTCGGGCACGGTCCTGCCGCGGAGGCGGTGGAGAGACGGGCGGATCGCTCCCGGTAGAGTTTGCAGAGCGGCCGTTCCCTGCCCAGGAGTTCCCGCGGAGCAGCGGCGCGTCGCGCCCGGGCAGGGGGCGGAGAGCGCCGGAAGCCCGGAGCGCGACCGGGCGTCGACCTGAAGGGGCCGGCTCCGGCTGGCCTGCGCCCGGCAGGTGCCGGTGGGACCGACCGGGGAACCCTGCCGGCCTCCCGCCCGTATGGAGGGTGGAAGCCGGAGACGACGGCGGTTGGAACCTCTTCCCCTCATAACTTTTCGAGGGCAGGCGGAACCGGTTCGAAGCCGGAGCCGTCTAGCAGAACAGGAAGCCCTTCCGCCGCCCCGGACGGCGGCCGATCGGAGGCGCGACACGTGACCCCCCCGGCGCAGCGACGGTACATCCCCGGCCTGGACGGCCTTCGCGCCCTGGCCGTCATCGCCGTCGTCGCCTATCACCTGGGCCTGCCGCAGGCGGCCGGTGGCCTCCTCGGGGTCGATGTCTTCTTCGTGATCTCCGGCTACCTGATCACCGACCAGCTGGTGGCCGAATACCGGCGGAGCGGGCGCATCCACCTCGGCCAGTTCTGGCTGCGGCGGGCGCGGCGGCTCCTGCCCGCGCTCTACTTCATGCTCCTGGCCGTGGCCGCCTGGCTCGCGCTCTTCGACCCCGCACGGCTGGCGAGCCTGCGCGGGGACCTGCTGGCCGCCTTCCTCTATGTGAGCAACTGGTGGTTCATCTTCCACAAGGTCTCCTACTTCGCCCGCTTCGGGCCGCCCTCACCGCTGGGCCACCTCTGGTCGCTGGCGGTGGAGGAGCAGTTCTACCTGCTCTGGCCGCTGCTGCTCCTGGCCGGCCTGCGCCTCTTCCGCCGGCCGCGCCGCCTGCTCCCGCCCGTCCTGCTGCTCGGGGCGCTCTCGGCGCTGGCTATGGCGCTCCTCTTCCAGCCGGGGGGCGACCCGACGCGGGTCTACGACGGCACGGACACGCGCGCCTTCGCCCTCCTGCTGGGCGCCGCCCTGGCCCTCCTGGGGCCGGGCGGGGAGGGGACGGGGCGGCGCCGCGCGGCGCGGCTGGGGGCGGACCTGGCGGGCGCGCTGGGGCTGGCGGTCATCGTCGCCGCCGTGGCGCGGAGCGACGAGTACGGAAGCTTCCTCTACCGCGGCGGCATGGTGCTGGTCTCGCTGGCCGCCGCCGCTGCCGTGGCCGCCACGCTAGGCGAGGGGCTCCTCGGCCGCCTGCTGGCCCTCCCGCCGCTGCGCTGGGTCGGGCTCCGCTCCTACGGGATCTACCTCTGGCAGTACCCGGTCATCGCCCTGAGCACGCCGCCGGCGGAGATGGGGAGCTTCGCGCCGCTGCGCGCCGGCCTGCAGGTGGCCGCCACGCTGCTGCTGGCGGCCTTCTCCTACCGCTACGTGGAAGAGCCGCTGCGGCGCGGGAAGCTGGGCCGCTGGCGCGAGCCCCTGGCGGGGGGAGGAGCCGGGCGCCATCCGGCGGCGCGCGGCTGGGCGACGGGGGCGGTGGCGCTGCTGGTGGTGGGCGTCGCTTCCTGGGGCCTGGCGGGCTGGGGGGCGGCGGGCGCCCGGAGCGCCCTGCCGGCCTCGGATACGGGTGAGCTGGCCGGCTGGACGGGAAGCCTCCCGGCTGCGGGCG
>JAIMAT010000036.1 GCA_023511835.1 Bacillota bacterium
GATCGCGTGGAAGGCGCAGCTCCGCCTCTCGAGCAAGTACCGGCGGCTGGTGGCGCGGGGCAAGCCGAGCCCGGTGGCGCTGGTCGCGGTGGCTCGGGAACTTCTGGGTTTCCTGTGGGCGGTGGCGTGCCAGGCGGAAACGGAGCAGCGCGAGCATCGGGCCAAGGCGGCCTGAGGGCGGCGATGCCCGAGCGGTAATCGGTTGAGTCCGTTCTGAGAGTTCCGGCTGGGAAGGGCTCGGGGGACGGAGGCAGCGGGAAGGAGAACCCTCGAGCCCCCTATGCACAGGGCGGAAGCCCCACGTGCGTCTCTAGTTCGAGGCAGCTCCGCGACGGACGCGCACCATGCGGTAACCAACCCGCGGATATCAGCCTGCCAACCGTCGACGAGGCGCTCCGTCCCCGAACCCTTCCCAGCCGGCCAAAAAGCGCGCGGACCTAGACGGCCGCGTTCATATCAGGGGGCGGCCAGGAGCCGCTCCAGGCGGGCGGCGTCGAAGCCGAAGACCACCTCTTCACCTACCACCAGCACCGGCGCCGTCACGTAGCCCAGCCGCCGGCGCAGCTCCGCCCCCCAGACCGGGCGGGCCCGGATGTCGCGCTCCTCGAAGGCCACCCGGCGCAGCTGCAGGTACTCGCGCAGCTGGGTGGCCGCCAGGCACGGGCCCAGCGTGTAGAGCAGCACCTCCGACCCGTCCCCCGAGCCGGTGCTCACGCCTCTCCCGCCCTCCTCCCCGGCCGGCGGCCGCTCAGACCGGCCAGCCCTCCAGCCGCCAGGCCATCTCCCAGAACATCCACTCCAGCCGGCTGGTGGTGACGAAGTGCTCCCGCATGGCCGCCCAGCCGGCCGGCGCAAGGCCCGCCGCCACCTGCTCCGCCGTCTCCAGCACGGCGCGCACCGTGGCGCCGTACTCCTCGCCGCCGTAGGTCTCGATCCAGAGCCGGTAGTGGGGATCGGGCGAGCCGCGGCGGAGCAGCTCCTCCCCCGTCCGCTGGTAGATCCAGAAGCAGGGCAGGAGGGCACCCAGGATCTCGTGGAAGGACCGCTCGTAGGCCACCGAGAGGAGGTAGCGCGTGTAGAGCAGGTTGGTGGGCGCCATCACCGCCCCCTCCACCTCGGCCGGGGCGAGGCCGAACTCGCCGAAATAATGCTCGTGGAGCCGGCGCTCCACCTCCACCACGCCGGCGGCGCTGTGCGCGAAGAGCGCCATCGCCCGCTCGTCCGGCGCCCTGGCCGCCGCCAGGCTGAGCACCCGCGCGTAATCGCGCAAATAGAGCGCGTCCTGCACCACGAAGAACAGGAAGCGCCGCCGCTCCAGCGTGCCGTCGCTCAGCCCCGCCAGGAAGGGATGCCGGCGGATGGCCTGCCAGATCGGATCGATGGCCGCCCAGAGCGACTCCATGTGCGGCAGCCGGCCCGCGGCGGCGCCCTCAACCCCCGCCAAGCCCCTCCCCCTCCCCTTCCGCCGGCGCCAGCACCGCCGGCGCGTACCGTTCCAACCGCTCCCGCCGAAGCCGGTAATAGCGGTAGCGGCCCTCGCGGCGGACGTCGATGAGCCCCGCCTCGGCCAGCACGCGGGTATGGTGCGAGAGCGTGGCGCGGGTGAAGCCGAGCTCGCCGGCGATGGCCCCGCAGCCCAGCTCCTCCGTCCCGGCCAACATGCGCAGGATGCGGAGGCGCATGGGGTCGGCCAGCGCCCGGTAGACCCGGCCCGCCTCCTCCACGATCCGCTCCTCGCCCTGCCGCGCGATGCCCATCGCCCCGCTCTCCCCCCGATTCTACATGGGCCGCTCCGGGGCCCCGCCGGTCCGGCGTCGCCGGGCGGCGTGCTCCAGGATCGCCTCCAGCGGCTGCGCGTTGAGGAAGGCCTCCGGCCCCAGCCCCGCCCGCCGCGCCCAGGCCACGCCCAGCTCCAGCGCGCGGAGGCCTTCCGGCGAGTGCGCGTCGCTGGCCAGGACCAGCGCCACGCCTGCCCGGTGGGCGGCCGCCGCCTGCTCGCTCGCCAGGTCGAGTCGCTCCGGCGAGGCGTTCACCTCCAGGGCCACGCCCAGCTCGCGCGCGTCCTCCACCAGGCGGTCGAAGTCCAGGGCGTAGGGCGGCCGGAGGCCCAGCCGGCGGCCGCCGGGGTGGGCGACGGCGCAGGTGGCGGGCTCCTCCATGGCCCGGCGCAGGCGCCGGTTCTGCTCGGCGGCCCCGCCGGAGAAGCGGCTGTGGATGGAGGCGTTGACCCACTCCAGGCCTGCCAGCGCTTCCTCGTCGTGGTCCAGACGGCCGTCGGCCAGGATGTCCACCTCGGCTCCGCGCAGCAGGCGGAGAGCCGGATGGCGGGCCTGGACGCGCGCCATCTCCTCCCACTGCGCCTTCAGCCGGGCCGTGTCCAGGCCGTGGGCGACGCGCAGCGAGGGCGAGTGGTCGGTGACGGCCACGTAGCGGTAGCCTCGCGCCTCCGCGGCCTCCGCCATGGCCTCCAGCGTGGCGCGGCCGTCGGACCAGGCGGTGTGGACATGGAGGTCGCCCTGCAGGTCGCCGGCCTCCAGCAGCCGGGGGAGCGCGCCCCGCTCCGCCGCCTCCACCACCTCGGGACGCTCGCGCAGCTCCGCCGGGATCCAGGGGAGGCCGAGCGCCGCGTAGGCGTCGGCCTCCTCCGGCGTGGCCAGGAGGTCCGCGCCCCGGCGAAGCCCGTCGGCGCCGAGCGCGAGGCCGCGGGGGCGGAGCCGCGGCTCGAGCGCCGCCAGGTGGACTTCGTCGCCGGTGGCCGCCAGCAGGACCGCGCCGAAGGTCGTCGCGCGGGCGGGATGGAGGCGGACCGGGATCCCCGCCGCGGCGGCCGCTTCCTCGGCGATGCGCCGGGCCGGCTCGGGCAGGGCCGGGCGCCCGTCCCCCGCCGCGCCCTCTGCCAGCGCCAGCACCAGGTCGAGCCGGTCCACCTGCTCGGCCGCGCGCCGGACGGCGCCGGCGACCTCGACGCGCAGGACGCCCGGCACCTCGCGCAAGCGCGCCGCCAAGTGGCGGCCGAGCGCCCAGGCCTCGCCGAGCCAGAGGCCGCCCCCGGGCCGGGCCAGCCGGAGCGCTTCGAGGAGCGCCCGCTCCTTTTGCGGCCCGAAGCCGGGCAGGGCACGGAGGCACCCGCCCGCCGCCGCCTCCGCCAGCACCTCGGGCTCGTCGATCCCCGCCTGCCAGAGGGCGGCCACGGTCCGGGGGCCGAGCCCGCGCAGCTCCAGCATCCGGCGGACGCCTTCCGGCACCTGCGACCGCAGCCGCTCCAGCAGGTCGCAGGTGCCGGTGGCCAGGATGTCGGCCGCCTTCCTGGCCAGCGCGGGCCCGACGCCCGGGATCTCGGTCGCCCGGCCGGCACGGACCAGCTCCGGAAGCTCCGCCGCGCGGCGCTCGACGGCCGCCGCCGCACGGCGGTAGGCCGGCGCCTTCCGCACCTCGTGGCCGAGCAGCTCCATCAAGTCGGCGATCTCGCGGAAGCGCTCCGCCACGGTGCGGCCGTCGTAGGCTCCTTCCTCCGGCACCATCGCTCTCGCCCCCGTCCCCGCCCTCCAGGCCCCATCATGCCACGCCCACGCCGGCAGGCCGCCGGCGAGCCGCACCCGGGAGCGTCACCAGCACCACGGTGGCCATCACTGCCGCGGCCCCGACCAGCTGGAGCGGGCTGAGCCGGACGCCGAGCCAGAGGCCGGCCGCGAGGGCGGCGGCGAGGGGCTCCACCGAGGCGACCAGGCTCGTCTCCGCCGGAGGCAGCCGCCGGAGCGAACCCAGGTAGAGGGTGAAGGGGACCAGCGTGCCCCCGACGGCGACGAAGGCGAGGAAGCCGGCCATCGCCCACGCGGCGCCCTGGAGGGCGGCCGCCTTCCAGGCCGTGCCCGCCGGCAGCACCCACGGGGCCAGGGCCACCGCCCCCACCACCATCGCCCAGCCGGTGACCAGGGCGGTCCCGTACCGGGCCAGGAGCGGCGCCGGGTAGACGGTATAGAAGGCGAGCGCCGCGGCAGAGAGAAGCCCCCAGGCGAGCGCGGCCGGCGAGAGGGCGAAGCCGCTTCCTCCGCCCGTCGCCAGCAGGAAGGTGCCCCCCACACCGAGCGCCAGCGCCGCCAGCGAGCGCGGCGAGGGCAGGCGGCGTGTCGTCCAAGCCTGCCAGAGCGCCACCAAGCCCGGCGCCAGGTACTGGAGAAAGGTGGCGGTGGCCGCGTTGCCGGCGTCGATGGCGGCCAGGTAGGTGCCCTGCACGGCGGCGAAGCCGAGGAGCGCGAAGACGACCAGGCGCAGCCGATCCTCGCGCACCCGCCAGGGCGCCAGGAGCAGCGCGCCGACCGCCGGGCGCGACGAATCCGACCGGCCCCGCGCGCCGAGAGCGACCGCGGCTAGGAGCAGCGGTCCCGCCGTGCCCATGCGGAAGACGACCAGCCAGGCGGGACTGAGGCCACCCTTCTGCATGAGCAGCTGGGCGACGGTGCCGGAGAGGCCCCAGAGCACCCCCGCCACCAGGGCCATGGCCAGGCCGGCCAGCCGCCCGCTCACCCGCCGATCTCCGCGGCCCGCCAGGCCCGGTCGAGCAGCTCCTCCACCGCCACACCGGCCTCCAGGCCGGCGGCGCCCGCCGGGGCCGCCTGCGGCCGACCGCCGCCCGCGGTCGCCTCGAGCCAGAAGGCCAGCGAGGCCAGGTGCGTGTCCGCCATGCGCCCGAGGCTCCTCGCAGGTGGAGGCAGCAGCTCCTCCACCCGCCGGTACCAGCGGAGCGCCTCCCCGCCGTCCGCGCCGGCCTCCGCCCAGGTCGCCAGGTCGGCGGCAGCAGCACGGGCGTGGCGGCGACGCTCGCGCAGCCAGAGGTCGAGGCTGCCCGCCTCGACGTCGACACGAGCCGAGCCGCGGCTCCCGTACACCTCCACCCAGGTGCCCTCGCCGCCGTCGGCCATCCGGGAGACTTCGACCGTCCCCTCCGCGCCGCCGGCCAGCGTCAACTCCACCTCCGCCCAGTCGTCCACCCGGTGGCCCTCCGTGCCCAGAAGGCCGCCCGCCCGGGAGGCGGCGAAGGTCCGGAGCCGGGCGCGCAGCCCGCTCACCCGCCCCGCCTCCCCCAGCGGGCCGAAGAGGTAGCCGACCAGGTCGAGGAGGTGGGAGCCGAGGTCGACCAGCGCACCGCCGCGCGCCAGCTCGGGGTCGAACTTCCAGTTGCGCGGGCGCCGTGGATCGAGGTAGCCGCCGTGGAACATGCGGAGGCGGAAGTGGAGCGGCTCTCCCAGGAGCCCCGCCGCCAGGAAGGCGCGCACCAGCGCCAGGTTCCGGTCGAAGCGGAGGTTGTAGGCCAGGCCGAAGGGCTTCCTCACGCCCTCCGTCGCGCGGGCGCGCTCCGCCAGCGCCCGCGCCTCGCCCAGGTCGCCCGTCAGCGGCTTCTCGCAGTAGACGGCCAGCCCCGCCTCCGCCGCCGCGCCCGCCGCCGCCGCATGGAGCCCGTTGGGCAGGCAGACGTCGAGGAAGTCGACCTGCCCCGCCAGCGCCCGGACCGCCTCCGCCACCTCGCGCGCCCCGCGGGGCCCCTCCACCACCTGCACCTGGGCGAAGCCGAGCGCCGCCGCCTCGGCGGCGCGGGCCGGGCCGACCACGACCGCAGCCAGCTCGACCGGCACGGGCGCGCCGCCGCGGAGGACGAACGGAGCGGCCCGCAGGCCGGCCAGGTGTGTGCGGGCGATCCCGCCCAGGCCCGCGACGGCGTAACGGAGCGGGCGTGACCGGTCCGCCCCGCCCTCCTCCGCCCTCACCTTCCTCCCTCCCCGGGAGGCCATTCCGCGCCGGGGGGCGGCTTCCTCCCGTCGCAGATCGCCCGCCTGGGGGAGCCGGTCCGTTCACGTCTTGCTGTAGTGTAGGGCCATGAAGAAGCGGGAAAGGGTTCCGAGCCTCGGCCCGCTGGAACGGGCGGTCATGGAGCAGCTCTGGAAGGCGGGGCGGCCGCTGAGCATTCGAGAGGTGCTGGAGGCGCTCCAGCCGGCGTATCCGGTCACCTTCAACACGGTGATGACGGTGATGAACCGGCTCGTGGAGAAGGGGTTGCTCCGCCGCAGCGGCGAGCGCCGCAGCTACTTGTATGCGCCGGTGCTGAGCCGCCAGGAGTACCTGGGGCGCTCCTCCTACCAGCAGATGGAGTCGCTCCTGGCGGAGATGGGGCCGTTGGCGCTGGCGCGCTTCGTCGACGCCGCAGCCGACGCCGATCCCACCTACCTCCGCCGCTTGGCCGAGTTGATCCGCCAGAAGGAGGCCGCGCCAGGCTCCCACGAGGGGTGAAGCCCGTGAACTACCGCCGCCTCGCTTCCTACGCCGCCCACGCACTCCTGGGTCTGGTCGCCGCGCTCCTGGCTGCCGCGGTCTATGAGGTCAAGATCCGCTCCATCATCCCCAAGGGCGGGGTCTGTCCGAACTGTTCGCTGCTTCTGCCCCAGCTGCTCTTTCTCGCGCTGGTGCTGGCGCTGGGCACGAGCTTCGTCCTGACGCTGTTCCGGCTCGTTCTGGGCGCCTGGTTGACCCGCGACCTTCAACGCGGGCTCGCGGCGGAAGGAGCCGCAGGCGAGATCGGCGCCGGGCTGGCGGCCCGCCTCGACCGCCTGGCGGTCGCCGGGCTCCTCCGCGCGGAGGAGCGGCGACGCCTGCACGTGCTCGACCGCCCGACCGCGCCGGAGGCCTTCTCGGCAGGCTTCTGGAAGCCCCAGGTCTACCTCTCGCCGTCGCTGGTGCGGCTGGGCGACGCCCAACTGCTGGCGGTCCTCCGCCACGAGCTGGACCACGTCCGCCACCGCGACCCCTTCCATCGCCTACTGGAGAAGGCCCTGCAGCAGTCCTTTCCCTACCTGCCCCTCCTCGGCCTGATGGGAGAACGGCTGGAGCAGCTGCGGGAGATCGCGGCGGACCAGGCGGCACTGGCTGCGGGTAGCCATCCCGCCGACCTCCTCGAGGCCCTGGCCGAGCTTCTGGCAAGGCCCTCAGGGCTCGCCGAAGGGCCGCTCGAGCGGGCGGCCTACCTCTCCCCCTTCGCCCGCCGAGGCCCGCTGGGCGAGCCGTGGCAGGATCTCCGCCTCTGGCACCTGCTTCAGGCCGGCACGCGCGACGGCACGCGCAACCTTTCGGCCTGCTGGCTCCACACCACGGCGTCGCTCCTCCTCGCCGGCGTGGCCGCCCTCCTGCCGCTGGCTGCGGTCCTCCTCATCCGCTGCACGACGTTCGCCGCCTGGTTCGGCTAGAACGGTCGCTCCGGGCCGGTTCGAGCGGCATCCATCCGGCCGGGCCGTTCGGCCGGACCACATGTTGTATTTCTCAAATCTCGAGCTTTCACATGCCGAACATTCTCCCTTCGGGTGATACACGACGCTGCGTAGTGGTCCGTATCCTGGGTCCGCCAGTTACATGACGTCTTGTCGTGTAAGCGGAGGGGTGGCCGAGCGGTGGCGCGTGAACCCAAGGCGGACGAAGCGGTTGTCCGGTCGCTGCCGGATCCCGAAGCGGTTCTGGCGGCGGGCGGACACGACGTGGCGCTGGGCCTGGCCATGGCCGCCGACGCGCAGAAGGTGGCGGGCGGCGAGATGGACGCCGTCACCTTCCGCCAGCGCTGGAACAGAGCGGTCAAGCGGGAGTTCGGGCGCGAGCTTCCTCGGCACGATCCCAGCGAGCGGAAGGGACCCCGCTGGGGGATGGTGATCGACCTCCAGAAATGCGTCGGTTGCGACACCTGCACGGTCGCTTGCAAGGCGGAGAACCGGACCCCGCCGGGCGTCAGCTACAACGTGGTGCTGGAATACGAGAGCGGAACATTTCCCAATACGGGTCACGTCAATCTACCGCGGCCCTGCATGCAATGCGACAACGCCCCCTGCATCTGGGTCTGCCCCGTGGGAGCCACCTACAAGCTGGAGAACGGGATCGTGGCCATCGACTACGACCGCTGCATCGGCTGCCGCTACTGCATCGTCGCCTGCCCCTACGGCGCACGCTCCTTCGACTTCGGCGAGGGCTACGGGGAGGGCCAGGGCGGGGAGATGCTGGGCTTCAACCGCCTCCAGGCACCCGAGTACGGCGTGGCCCGAGGAGAGCGGCAACCGAACAAGTCGCCCGTGGGCAACGTGCGCAAGTGCACCTTCTGCCTCCACCGCTTGGAGCGGGGCGAGGAGCCCGCCTGCGTGGAGGCCTGCATCGCGGACGCCCGCTACTTCGGCGACCTGGACGACCCCGACAGTCGGGTCGCCCAGCTGGCCTCCAGCCCGCGGGCCTTCCGCCTGCGGGAGGAGCTGGGCACCGAGCCGCGGGTCTACTACCTGCGCTGAACCCGGGCAGGGAGCTGCGCGAAGGGGGTCCTACCGTGTCCGAGAAGACGCTGGAACTTCCTTTGGCCGCTCCTGGGCCGGCAGAGCCGGCGCAGGCGCTGCCTGGCGAACGCTACGGGATCCAGTGGCCCTCCCGCAGACTGGCCCTGGCCTGGTTCGTTCCGCTCACCCTGGTCGGCTTCGTCACGCTGGGCATGATCGTCCACTCGCTCCTGGGCGGTCTGGCGCTGACCAACCTGAGCTCCTGGACGCCGTGGGGGCTCTGGATCGCCTTGTACATCTTCTTTCTGGGGCTCTCCGCGGGCGCCTTCCTGCTCTCCAGCCTGGTCCACGTCTTCGGCCAGGAGCAGTTCGAGCCGGTGGGGCGGGACGCACTGCTGGCCGCGATCCTGGCCATGATGATCGGCATGCTCTTCGTCTGGCTCGACCTCGGCCACCCGGAGCGTGCCTTGAACGCGTGGCTCTTCTGGAACCCGCGCAGCGTGCTGGCCTGGGAGATCCGCTTCTACGTCCTCTACATCCTCCTGCTGGCTCTCGAGCTCTACTTCTCGATGCGGACCGACCTGATCCGCGCCGCGCAAGGAGGCGGATGGCGGGCGCGCGTGGCCGGATGGCTGCGACTGGGCTCCCGCGACCTGAGTGAGATCGGCGAGCGCCGCGACCGCCGCGTGCGCAAGGTGCTGGGGATCATTGGCATCCCGCTGGCCATCTTCGGCGTCCACGGCGGCACGGGTCTTCTCTTCGCGGCGGCGCGGGCGCGCCCGGCCTGGAACACCGGCATCTTCCCGGTGGTCTTCGTCATCTCCGCGCTCACGTCGGGAACGGCGCTGGCCCTCCTCCTCTACTGGGCCCGGCGGCGCCTCTCCCGCCGGCCGGTCGACCGGGAGCTCCTCGACGCCCTGGCCAGGCTGATGCTGGCTCTGCTCACCCTCGACTGGATGCTCCAGGTCTTCGAGTACGTGGTAGCTCTCTACGACGCCGGGCCCCACGAGCTCGAGATCCTGACCGCCCAGTTCCTGGGGCCCTTCGCCTGGACCTTCTGGGGGCTCCAGCTGGGGGCGGGCGCCGTCCTCCCGGTCCTGCTCCTGGTCCTCTCCCGGCGCCGGGGCGACGACCGGCTCAAGCCGCTGGCCGCCTTGCTGGTCCTGGCCGGCATCGTCGGCGTCCGGGTCAACATCGTGGTGCCGGCGCTGATCCCGCCGGTGATGCCTGGGCTTCCGTGGAGCTTTTACGCACCCAACTTCTTCGAGTGGACGATGGCGGCCGGTGTCTTCGGCGTAGCGTTCTGGCTCTATACCGTCGCGGCCACGCTGCTGCCGCTGGAACCGGCGCCTGCCAAGCTGCCGGCGAGCGAGGAGGGTGAGCAGGCATGAAGCAGACCAGGCGTCAGTTCCTGGGGACCAGCGTCGCGGTCGGCGCCTTCCTCGTCGCCTCCGCGGGCGGTTCCTCCGGCTGGGAGGCGATCCGGCGCTGGCTCGAGGGCGCCTCGCCCCACGGCGTGGGAACCTTCTCGGAGGATTACGACGCGGGCCGCGTCATCTACACGACCTGCGTCCAGTGCAACTCGCTCTGCTCCATCAAGGCGCTCCTGACGGAGGTGCCGGGCCGCGCCGACCACGACCCCACCTGCTTCGTCCGGAAGATCGCCGGCAATCCCTACAGTCCCATCAACACGGTCCCCTACGGGCCCGCCCCGTACACCATGCCAGCCCAGCAGGTCGCGCGACGCGGCACGATGCGCATGGCGATCACAAGCCACGCCGGCCGAGGCGGGCGGGCCTGCCTCAAGGGCCAGGCCGGTATCCAGACGGCCTTCGACCTGCACCGGATCACCCGTCCTCTGCGAAGGGTCGGGCCGCGGGGAAGCGGCCGCTGGGAGAGCATCACCTGGGAGGAAGCGATCCGGGAGATCCTCGACGGCAGTCCCAAGCTCGGCACGCCCGGCCTTCGCAAGCTCTGGGCCTTCGTCCCCGAGGAGCAGGTGAAGGCGGACCTGGAGCGTGTGAAGCGGGGCGAGATGAGTCAGGCCGACTTCGAGGCCGAGTACCGGGAGACGCTGATCGACCCGCGCCACCCCGACCTGGGGCCCAGGGCCAACCAGATCGCCTGCATCGGCGGCGATCGCGGCACCTTCGTCGGCCAGCGGCTCTGGAACCAGTCGCTCGGCTCGGTCAACTTCTTCAACCACGGTGGCATCTGCGGCGTCAGCGGCGTCATCGGCACCCGGCGCTCGCACCAGGGCGAACAGAAGAAGGACCGGCTCTACGCCGACCTCGAGCACTGCGACTTCCTGATCGTCTGGGGCTCCAACCCGGCCGTCGCCAACAAGGGGCCCGTCTACCTGGCGCCCATGCTGACCAACGCGCTGGCGCGCGGCATGAAGATGGCGGTGGTCGACCCGCGCCTCTCCGCCACCGCGCAGAAGGCGGACTGGTGGGTCCCGGTCCGCCCCGGGGCCGACGCGGCTCTGGCGTTGGGCATGGCGCGCTGGATCGTCGAGAACGAGCGCTACGACCGCCGCTACCTGACCAATCCGAACAGGAAGGCTGCCGCCGCCGGCGGCGAGCCGACCTGGAGCGACGCCACCTTCCTCGTCCGTCTGGATCAACCCTCCCGGCCGCTTCTCAAGGCGTCCGAGATCGGGCTGGTGCCGGCGGGCTCGGAGGCCGACGGACCGGTCGTCCTCTGGCAGGGGAAGCCCCTTCCGGCCAAGGAGGCGCCGGAGGGCGAGCTCTTCGTCCGGACGGAGATCGCCGGCATCCCCGTCCGCTCCGTCTTCGACCTCTACCGCGAGCGAGTGATGGAGAAGAGCCTCGAGGAGTACGCCCGCCTGGCCGGGATCCCGCTGGAACTCCTGGTGACGCTGGCCCGCGAGTGGACCTCGCACGGCAAGCGCGTGGCCATCCTGGCCTACCGCGGGCCGGCCATGCACACCAACGGCTACTACACCCTCCGCGCCATCAACACGCTCAACCACCTGGTCGGCAACCACGACTGGAAGGGCGGCGACATGAACGCCGGCGCCCAGTTCCACGACGTGAAGGGACGCTACGACCTCCTCAACGTGCCGGGCGCGCACAAGGCCTGGGGCGTGCCCATCACCCGCCAGCAGGTCGACTACCGGAAGGTCTCCCTCTCCAAAGAAGGTCCGGCGAGGCGCTACTGGTACCCCTTCAGCGGCAACCTCTGCCAGGAGGTGCTCCCCAGCGCGGGGGCGGGCTACCCCTACCCGCTCAAGGCGCTCTTCCTATACCGCCACTCGCCGCTGGCCTCGGACCCGGCACCGCAGCTCCAGGAAGAGGTGCTCCGCTCCCCGGAGAAGCTGCCGCTCGTGGTCGCCTTCGATCTGGAGATCGGCGAGTCCAGCCGTTACGCCGACTTCCTCCTGCCCGACCTGAGCTACCTGGAGCGCTGGGGGCTGGAGCACATCTACCCCATCCTGCGCACCCGCTTCAGCCACATCCAGCAGCCGGTGACGCGCGTCTTCCCCGACCCCGAAGGGCCGCGCGACGTCCAGGACGTCTTGATCGAGCTCTTCAAGCGGATGGGCCTGCCCGGCGTCGGCCCGGGCGCCTTCCCGGGCGGCGAGCCGCTCGACCGCGCCGAGGACTTCTACCTGAAGGTGGTCGCCAACATCGCCTTCGACGGCGAACCGGTCCCCGACGCCGACGAGGAGGAAGAGGCGGCCTTCGAGCGTGCGCGCCTCTTGGCCCTGGGTCCCACCTGGGATCCGGTGGCGTGGCGGCGTGCCGTCAATCCGGAGGAGTGGCGGAAGGTGGTCTACGTCCTCAACCGCGGCGGCCGCTTCGAGGCGCCCGGCCGCGAGTACGAGGGCGAGTGGCTCCGTTACCGATTCGGCGGCCAGGCCAACTTCTACGACCCCGGCGTCGCCGCGCTCACCCACCCGGTCACCGGCGAGCATTTCGACGGCCTGCCACGCCTCGAGCCCGTCCGTCGCTTCGACGGGCAGGAATTGGACGACCCCCGCCCGCTCCAGCTGATCAACTGGAAGGCGCGGAACCTGGGCACCCACCGGACCATCGCCGACGCCTGGCTGCGCGAGGTCCGCGGCGAGAACGTCCTCTGGATTCATCCCGGCGACGCCGCGCCGCGGAGTATCCGGGAAGGCGATTGGGTCTGGGCAGAGGCCGCCTCGGGCCGCGCACGGGCGCGCGCACACCTGACCGAGGCGATCCGGCCGGGCGTCGTCGGCGCCGCCTATAACTTCGGCCACACTGCCTACGGCAGCCGGCCCGTCTGGATCGACGGCCGCCTCATCCCGGCCGTCCGGCCCTACGGCCACACCTCGTTCCCGCTCGACCAGCCCACGCACGAGGAGAGCGGCTATGCCCCCGATCGGGGCGGCGGCTGGAACCCCAACGTCGTGCAGCCGGTCGATCCTCTGCTGCACATGGGCCTCCAGGATCCGATCGGCGGCGGGGCCTCCGAGCTGGACGCGCGGGTGGAGGTGCGGCGCGCCTGAGCGGTCTCCGCCCGTCCCGCCACCCGAAGGCAGGAGCCGGCGGCCAAGGCCGCCGGCTCCTTGGCGTGGAGCACGGCCGGCCGTGGGCGAGGAGCCGGTGACGACGACACATCCCCGCTCTCCCGTCGCCGCGACCGCCCCCGGCGCCGGCACGGACCAGGGGCCTCGCCCGCGGCAGAGAATGCCTTTTCAGGAGGGAGAAGATGAGAGGTTCCCTCGGGTGGGCGATCGGCGCCGCGCTCCTGGCACTGGCGCTCCTCGCCGCCCTGCTCCTGCCTCTGGGGCCCCTGCCGCCACTGGGGCCGACCTTCAACCCGACCCGCGGCGTGCTGGCCGAGGCCTGGCAGCCGCTCTCCGGGCCTCTGCGCCTGAGGGGGTTGCGGCAGCCGGTGGTGGTCGACTTCGACCGCTGGGACGTGCCGCACATCTTCGCTCGGAACGACCACGACCTCTTCATGGCCCAGGGCTACCTGACCGCGCGCGAGCGCCTGCTGGAGATGGAGCTCGTCCGGCGCCAGAGCGAGGGCCGCCTGGCCGAGATCCTCGGGCCGTCGGCCCTCCCCGGCGACGAGCTGCAGCTGACCCTGGGCCTCTGGCGGACCGCCCAGGCCTCGGCCGCGCGCATCGCGCGGCAGGAGCCGGGCGTCTATGCGGAGTTGCAGGCCTATGCCGACGGCGTCAACGCCTGGATCCGCGAGGCGGAGGCGGGCGGGCGTCTGCCGGCCCTCTTCCGCCTGCTCGGCTTCCGGCCCGCCCCCTGGACGGTGGCCGACAGCTTGGTGGTGCAGGCCTTCATGGCGGAGGACCTGGCCTTCAGCACCGCCCCCCTGGAGCGGGCGGCGATCACCGAGAGGCTGGGGCCGGCGCGGGCCGACGCCCTCTTCCGGACGCTCCCCGTCAACCCGCAGTTCCCCTACGATCCCGGCCCCTACCCGGCGCCGGCGCCGCCCGACGCGGGAGCGCTTCGGGCGGCGCTCCTGCCCTTCGCGCCCGGCGCCGGCGTGGGCGGGGTGAGCGCCCTGCCCGCGCCCCCGGTCGCCGTGGCGCCGGGGGCGAGCTCCGCCCCGCAGGCGCCGGCGGCCTCCCGGGCGGAGGCGCCGGGCGGCCCGGACTGGGCGACCCTGGCGGAATCGCTCCGTTCCGCCGTGGCCGGCGGTCCCATGAGCGGCCTCCTCCTGGCCGGCCTCTCCGCCAGCAACAACTGGGTGGTGGACGGGAGCCTGACCGCCACCGGGAAGCCGATGCTGGCGGGCGACCCCCACCTGGCGCTGACGCTTCCTTCGATTTGGTTCGAGGTCCAGCTGGAGGCGCCCGACCTCCAAGTCTACGGCGTCAGCATCCCGGGCACGCCGGGCGTGGTCATCGGCCACAACCGCGACGTGGCCTGGAGCCTGACCAACGTGCAGAACCAGCAGAGTTTCTACTACGTGGAGACGACCGACCCCGCCCACCCCGACGCCTACCTGCACGGCGGCCGCTGGCTCCCCTTCTCCGCCTACACCGTGGAGATCCCGGTCCGGGGGCGCGCGCCGGAGCGTTTCACGGTCCGCTGGACCGTCCACGGAGCCGTGCTGCCCGAGGGGCTCCCCGGCTTTCCGCCGCTTCCCGGCAAGGCGGTCAGCCTCGCCTGGACGGGCAACCTCTTCTCCGACGACTTCGCCGCCCTCGACGGGCTGATGCGGGCGCGGAGCGCCGCCGACGTCCGCCGGGCGCTCCGCCTCTGGGGGAGCCCGACCCAGAACTTCGCCTACGCCACCACCCAGGGCGATATCGGCATCATCTCGGCCGGCTACTACCCCCTGGTGGGCGCGGGCCGGCCCTGGCTTCCGCTGGACGGCGCGGACCCGGCCCAGGACTGGCAGGGCCTCATCCCCTATGACCGGGTGCCGCAGGCGGCCGATCCGCCCAGCCACTTCCTCTTCAGCTCCAACCAGCGGGAGGTGGGCGCCGGCTACCCGTACTACATCGGCACCGCCGACGACGGCTTCGACGCGGGCTACCGCGCGGCCACCGTGCAGGCTTGGCTCGCCGATCCCGCACACCGACCGCTGACCCTCCAGCGCATGGCGGAGCTGCAGTCCTCCCAGCTGGACGGGCTGGCCATGCGCATGGTGCCGGCGCTGGTGGCGGCGGTGCGCTCGGACCCGGGCGCCTCGCCGGCGCTCCGCCAGGCGGCCGACCTGCTGGCGGCCTGGGACGGGACAATGGCGGCCGGGGAGGCGGCGCCGGCCATCTGGTGGAGCTGGCTGAGCCACTACGTGCAGGACACCTACGGACCCTGGTGGCAGGCCTCGGGGCTGGAGCGGCTGCCCGGCTTCTCCCTGAAGGACTTCCAGCCGGCCCAGAGCGGCTGGAAGGCCGTCCTGCTGGAGAACCTGGAGGTGATGACCACGGCGCCGGTCGGCTCGCCCGCCTACCGGGCGGCGGCCTATCCGGACGGCTCCGGGCGCTCCTGGTTCTTCGACCCCGTGCAGCAGACCGATCGCAGCCGCCAGGAAGTGATGCTCCAGGCGCTGGGCGAGGCGCTCTCCGGCCTGCGCCAGCGCCTGGGCGCCGACCCGTCCCGCTGGCGCTGGGGCGAGCTGCACCAGCGGCTGATCCCCTCGCTGACCCAGCGCCCCTCCCTGGGCAGGGGCCCCTTCGCCAGCGGCGGCGACGCCTTCACCGTCAACGTCTCGGGCGGCGAGCCCTCCACCCACGGCCCCAGCTGGCGGATGATCGCCGACCTGGCCGACCTCGGGCGCTCGTGGGGCGTCTTCCCCGGCGGCGAGTCGGGCGATCCGACCAGCCCCCACTACGACGACCAGCTCCCGCTCTGGCGCGCGGGGAGGTACAAGGTCCTGCTCTTCCCCGCGGCGCCGATGCCGGAGGCGGCCGACTGGGCCGTGCGCGTGGTGCGGCTCGAACCTTGAGGAGGTGGGAGCCATGTCTTCCTCCGCGATCCCGCCGGGCCGGGCTCCGGCCACGCCTGAGAGCCCCCGTCCCGCGGCGGCGCTCTTCCGCCTGGCGCTCTTCGGCCTCCTCGCCGCCCTGCTGGCCGCCGCGGGGCTGGCCGCCGGCCTCTGGTGGCTGGGCATTCCCGGCGCCGCGCTCCTGGCCTGGTGGCTGGAGCCGCCCGGGCGCCGCGGCTGGACGGCCTTCGCGGCGGTCCTGGCGGCCTGGCTGGCCTTCGCCCTGCGGGACCTGACGGTCGCGGGCGGCCTGGCGCAGAGCGGCGCGGTGATGGCGCTGGCGGGCCTGCCGGGAGCCGCAGCGGCCCTCTTCTGGCTCCTGCCGGCCCTCCTGGCCGCCGCCTCGGCCGGGCTGGCGGCGGTGGCTGGGGCCGGGCTGAGAGCCTGGCGGCGCGCCCGCGCCGGGGCCACCGGCACCGCCGTGCCGGCGCCGCCGGGCGGGGCGAGCACCGGCTCGTGACGAAGGACGGCGGCGCCAGGGGGCCGGCCGTCCATGCCGTATGCTTAGTAGCCGAAGGCCGGGAGGCTCCGAGCGAGCCGCCGGGGCCGGCGGTGGCCCGCGGAGGCTGGTCCGCCCGCCGGCCCGCGCACGAAGGGAGCGATGAGCCAGGGTGTCTGCCAATCCGCCTTCCTACCAGGTGATCGGACGCTCGCAGCCGCGCCTCGACGGGCCGGAGAAGTTGCGCGGCTCGGCGCGGTACGTGGCCGACCTGCGCCCGGCGGGCCTGCTTCACGCCCGCCTGGTGCTCAGCCCGTACGCCCACGCACGTCTGCGCCGCATCGACACCTCCGCGGCCGCCCGGGCCGCCGGCGTGGCGGCCGTCTTCACCGCCGCCGACCTGGAGCCGACCGGTCTCCTGGCCGACGACGAGGTCTTCTACGCCGGCCACCCGGTGGCCGTGGTGGTGGCCGAGAGCGAGGCGCTGGCCGAGGACGCGGCCGAGTTGGTCCGGGTCGAATACGAACCGCTTCCCGCCGTCCTCGACCCGGAGGAGGCGCTCCGCCCCGAGGCGCCGCTGGTCCGCCAGCTGCCCGAGGAGCACGTCTCCGAGGCCATGGCCGCCCACGGCGCGGCCGCCGGCGGCGTCCAGGACGAGCCCCGACCGCGGAACGCCAGCGACATGGTCCACTTCCGGCGCGGCGACGTGGAGGCCGGCTTCGCCCGGGCGGAGATGGTGCTGGAGGCCACCTACCGCGCCGGCGCCGTCCACCAGGGGCACATCGAGACGCACGGCGTCGTCGCCGAGGCCGCGCCCGACGGCTCGCTCACCCTCTGGACGTCGACCCAGGGCACCTTCGACACCCGCCACGGGACGGCCGAGACGCTGGGCCTGGAGGAGCACCAGGTGCGCGTCGTGCCCATGACCGTGGGCGGCGCTTTCGGGGGCAAGTTCCTGTTGCTGGAGCCGCTGGCGGCGGCGGTGGCGCGCCGCCTGCGCCGCCCGGTGCGCCTGGTCCTCGACCGGCTGCAGGACTTCCTGGTCAGCCGGCCGGCGCCCGCCGCGGTCATCCGGCTCAAGATGGGCGCCCGCCGCGACGGCACGCTGACGGCGCTCGAGGCCCGGCTCGTCTTCGATACCGGCGCCGAGCCGGGCTCGCCGGTGGGGATCGCGGCGCTCCTCTTGGGCGGCACCTATCGGGTGGAGAACCTGGACATCGTCGGCTACGAGGTGCTCACCCACAAGAGCCCGGTGGGCGCCTACCGCGGGCCGGGCGCGCCCCAGGCCTACTTCGCGCTGGAGTCGCACATGGACCGGCTGGCCCGCCGCCTCGGGCTCGACCCGCTGGAGTTCCGCCTGCGGAACGCCGCCCGCGAGGGCGACCCCCGGCCCGACGGCCGTCCCTGGCCCCGGCTGGGCCTGGTGGAGTGCCTGGAGAGGGTGCGCGAGCATCCCCTCTGGAAGGAGCGGCCCGCCGGCCCCGACGAAGGTTGGGGCTTGGCGGTGGGCGGCTGGCCGGGCGGCCTGGAGCCGGCGGCCGCGGGCTGCCGGCTCGACCCGGACGGGACGCTGACGGTCCAGGTGGGCACCGTCGACATCACGGGCTCGGCCACCTCGCTGGCCATGATCACCGCCGAGATCTTCGGGCTCCCGCCCGAGCGGGTGCGGGTGGTCAACCGCGACACCGACAGCTCGCCCTTCGGCGGTTCCGCCGGGGGCAGCAAGACCGTCTACACGGTGGGCCCCGCGGTGCAGAAGGCGGCCGAGGACGCGCGCCGCCAGGTGCTGGAGCTGGCGGCCGAGCGGCTGGAGGCGGCGCCGGAGGACCTGGAAGTGGCCGACGGGCGGGTGACGGTGCGCGGCGTTCCCTCGCGCTTCGTCACCCTGGCCGAGCTGGCCCGCCTCTCCACCCGCTTCGGCAGCCGCTACGCGCCCATCTACGGCCACGGCCGTGTGGCCCAACGCTCGTCGGCGCCCGGCTTCGCGGTCCACTTGGCGCGCGTCCGCGTGGACCGCGAGACCGGCCAGGTGCGCGTCACCGGTTACCTGGCCGTGCAGGACGTGGGCCGCGCCATCAACCCCGCCGAGGTGGTGGGCCAGATCCGTGGCGGGGTGGCCCAGGGGATCGGGCGCGCGCTCCTGGAAGAGCTGCTCTGGGACGAGAGCGGCCAGCTGCTGGACGCCAACCTGGCGGACTACCGCCTTCCCACCGGGGAGGACGTGCCGCAGGTGGAGACGGAGCTGGTGGAGGTGCCCGCCCCGGACGGCCCCTTCGGCGCCAAAGGCGTCGGCGAGCCGCCGGCCATCCCCGTGGCGGCGGCGCTGGCCAACGCGCTGGAGGCCGCCGCCGGCGTCCGCCTGGAGACGATTCCCATCCGTCCGGAGGAGGTACTCCGCGCCCTGGGCGCCTCCTGACCGCCCGCCGGCCCGGCGAGAAGGCGCGGAGTGCGGAGAAGACGAGAGGGGGCGGGGTGTCCGCCGGGCACCCCGCCCCGCTCTGGGAGCAGGCCTCGGGAGGTAGGCCTGCTCCGCCCCCCGAAGGGCTTCCTTGGAACCCGGGTGCAGTG
>JAIMAT010000037.1 GCA_023511835.1 Bacillota bacterium
GGCGGACGGCCCCTCCGACAGGATAGGAGGTGCCGCTCCTTCCCAGAAGCTTGCGCGAGACCCATGGTGGCACAAGCGGACGGCGGCCGCCAGCGGCGCCGGCGCGTTGCGGTATGGTGTAGGGGACGAAGGTGCCGCCAGGTTCGGCTTCGGGAGGGCCGGAAGGGGAAGGTGCGCATCCTGATCGTCGAGGACGAGCCGCGCCTCGCCAAGCTGCTCTGCCGGGCGATGGAGGAGGCCCGGCACACGGCCGAGTGCGTGCACGACGGCCGTCTGGGGCTGGAGCGGGCGCGGGCGGGCGGCTACGACCTGCTCATCCTGGACTGGCTGCTGCCCGGCCTGGACGGCCTCTCGCTCTGCCGCCGGCTGCGCGAGGAAGCGGGTCCCGCCGCCTCCGTCCCCGTCCTCATGCTGACCGCGCGCGACGCCGTCAGCGACCGCGTGGCAGGATTGGACGCGGGCGCCGACGACTACCTGACCAAGCCCTTCTCGCTGGAGGAGCTGGCGGCGCGCGTCCGGGCGCTGGAGCGGCGGATCGTGCGGCCGCTGCGCGAGGCGCAGGAGGCGCGCGAGATCGAGGCGGGCGGGCTGCGCTTCGACCCGGAGCTGCGCACGGTGCGGAGGCCCGGGCAGGAGCGGGAGGTCCGCCTGACGGTGCGCGAGGCGGCGGTGCTGGAGTGCTTCCTGCGGCATCCGGGGCAGGTGCTGAGCCGCGGGCAGATCCTGCGCCAGGCCTGGGACGACCCCCAGGTGGTGGGCGAGCAGACGGTGGACAGCGTCGTCTACTTGCTGCGCAAGAAGCTGGAGCCGCTGGAGCCGGGCTTCGGCATCCGCAGCGTGCGCGGGCTGGGCTACCGCCTGGAGCCGGACGGGCGGGAGTGAGATGTTCGAGCGCGTTCGCCGCCAGCTGACGCTCTGGCACGTGGGGACGCTGGCGCTGGTCCTGCTGCTCTTCGTGGGCGGCATCTACCTGGCGGCCAGCCGAACGCTGGCCGCCCAGCTGGACCGCTCGCTGGTGGACGAGAACCTGCGCGTGGGCCAGATGCTCGGCCTGCGCTGGACCGGCGACGGCTGGGTGACGGGGCCGCGGGTGGAGCTCTCCGAGGGCGAGCTGCACAACCCGCCCGGGCCGCAGGCGAGCGAGGGCGACGGCGAGGAGCCCGGGGGCAGCGAGTCGGACGAGGGCAACGCCCAGCCGCTGCCGCTGGACCAGGAGCACCTGGGTTTCGTCACCAGCTCCACGCTCCTCCTCTCGCCCGACGGGAACCTTCTGGCCGGCTCGCCGGGGGCGGAGAGCCTGGTCTCGCAGGGCCTGCTCCGGCCCGTGCCCTCGCTGCGGCAGCCCGCCTCGCTGACCGTCCCCTCGCCCGACGGGGCGATCCGCCTCTACGCCGCGCCGGTGCGCGACGCGTCGTCGGGGAAGAGGGTGGCCTGGCTGGTGACGGCGCGGCCCACCGGCTCGCTCCAGTCGAGTCTGCAGGGGCTGCTTCTGGTCCTGGCCGGGGCGGCCGGGGCGGCGCTGGTGGCGGCGGCCATCGGCGGCAGCCTGATGGCGGGGCGGGCGCTGGTGCCCATCCGGCGGGCCTGGGAGCAGCAGCGCAGCTTCATCGCCGACGCCTCGCACGAGCTGCGCACCCCGTTGGCGGTCATCCGCGGCAACGCCGAGCTGCTGGCCAAGCGCCTGGCCGAGCGCGGCGCCGGCGAGGAGCGGGAGATCGTCGCCGACATCCAGGACGAGGCGCTGCGCATGTCGAGCCTGGTGGAGGGGCTGCTGACGCTGGCCCGCGCCGACGCCGGCCGCCTGGAGCTGCGCCAGGAGCGGGTGGACGCGGCCGAGATCCTGCGGACCGTCGCCCGCCGGGCGCGGCCGCTGGCCGGGGAGCGCGGCCTGGAGCTGCGCGCCGAGCCGTCGGCGGGACCGCTCTACGTGCGCGGCGACCCCGACCGGCTGGTGCAGGCGCTCTGGATCCTGGTGGACAACGCGCTGCGCTACACGCCGGCGGGCGGGCGGGTGACGCTGGCCGCGCAGGCCGCCGCCCGGGGCGGGCGGGCCGGCGTGGAGCTGAGCGTGGCCGACACGGGCCCGGGCATCCCGCCCGAGCAGCGCGAGCGGCTCTTCGACCGCTTCTACCGCGGCGACCCCTCGCGCTCCAGCGAGGGGGCCGGTCTCGGCCTGGCCATCGCGCAGGCCATCCTGCGCGCGCATGGCGGCCGCGTCGAGGTGGAGAGCACCGTCGGGCGGGGGAGCCGCTTCCTGCTCTGGCTGCCGCGCGCCGCGGCGGCGACCGCGGCTGCGGCGGCCGGGACGGAGGCGCGGGGCGCGGCTCCGCTGCCGCCGCTTCCGCCCGTCGCGGCACCGGGCGCCCCGCCGGCCGGGGCGGCGGGAGCGGCCGGCACGGCAGGCGCGGCAGGCGCACCCGAGGAGGCGAGCTCGCATCCCGGCACCCTGGAAGGATGAGGAGCAGGCCGAGCGCGACGAGCGCTGGATGCGCGTCGCCCTGGAGGCGGCCCGCCGCGCCGCCGCGGCCGGCGACGTGCCGGTGGGCGCCGCGCTGGTGGAGGGCGACCGCCTGCTGGCGCTGGGCGAGAACCGGCGCGAGCGCGACCAGGACCCCACCGCCCACGCCGAGGTGGTCGCCCTGCGCGGCGCGGCCACGCTGCGCCGCCGCTGGCACCTGGAGGGGACGACGCTCTACGTGACCCTGGAGCCGTGCCCCATGTGCGCCGGGGCGCTGGTCCTGGCGCGGGTGGACGCCCTGGTCTACGCGGCCGCCGATCCCCGTGCCGGCGCCGTGCGGACGCTCTGGCGCATCGCCGACGACCCCCGGCTCAACCACCGCCTGGAGGTGCGCGGCGGCGTACTGGAGGCGGAGGCGGCGGAGCTGCTGCGCGCCTTCTTCCGCGAGCGCCGCTAGCGGAGACGCCGGCACGGAGCCTCCGCCCCGGGGGCCGGCCGTCTCCCGCCTCCGCCCCCTCTTCCCGCAAGGCCGCCCGGCCTCAGTCGCCCCGCAGCGCCGTCCGGTACGTCTCCGGCAGTCTCCGCGCCAGGAGGACGGCGAGCAGCGTGCCCGCGCCGCCCAGCGCGATGGCCGTGCGCACGTCCTGGCCCAGCGCCTGGGCCAGCGCCAGCGCCGCCGCCGGGGCGAGGCCGGCGCCCAGGGCGCGCGCCACGTAGTAGACGAAGTTCTGGGCCGTGGCCCGGCCGTGGGTGGGATAGAGCTCGGAGAGCCAGACGCCCTGGACGCCGAAGTAACCGTAGCCGGCCTGGAGCCAGAGGAAGGCGAAGAAAGGCCACGACGTCCACAGGGTGGCGGGCGTCGCCGGCAGACGGAGGAGCGGCCCGACGACCAGGTAGAGCCCGTAGCCCAGAAGGCCGAAGAGACCGGTGAGCACGAAGGAGCGCCGGCGCCCGAGCGCGTCGCCCAGCGCGCCGCCCGCCAGGTAGGCGGCGATGGCGGCCAGCCAGCCGGCGTAGCCCAGCGACGCCACCTGCGACGCCCCCAGGCCGAAGACCGTCGTCCACATGGCCGGCGCGAAGGTGGCGACCGCGTAGCCCCCGAAGAAGGCGCCCACCATCATGGCGGTGGCCAGGAGGGTGCGGCGGCCGGCGCCGCCCCCGAGGATCTCCGCCACGGTGGCGAGCGCCTGGCGACCGGCCCCGGGACCGCGCCCGGCGCCGGAGGCCGCCGCCTGGCGGCTGGCCAGCCAGACGCGCGACTCCGGCATGCCGAGGCGGATGGCCACGGCCAGGACGGCCACCAGGCCCAGGTAGCCCATGGCCCAGCGCCAGCCCTCGGCGCCGTAGCGCTGGCTGGTGAAGGCGTAGAGCCAGGCGGCGACGAAGCCGCCGGCCAGGAACATGGACTGGAGAAGCCCGCCCAGCCAGCCGCGGCGGTTGCGGGCGGCGGGGTAGGCCTCGCTGACGTAGGCGAAGGCGATGCCCGACTCGCCGCCGATGCCGACGCCGGCCAGGACGCGCAACAGGAGGAGCACCCGCAGGTCGGGCGCGAAGGCGCTGGCCAGCGTGAAGAGCGAGTAGGTGGCCACCGTCAGGGTCAGCCCCAGGCGGCGGCCGCGGCGGTCGGCCAGCGCGCCGAAGAGGAGGCCGCCGGCCACGCCCGCCACGTAGCTGGCCGCCTGCACCCAGGAGAGGCTGGCCAGCGAGGCGTGGAAGTAGCTGGCCAGAGGCGCCATCTCGTAGATGAAGATGGTGAAGTCGGCGCCGTCGAAGACGGTGCCCAGGAGCGCGAAAAGTAGGATGCGGAGCCTCTCGCCCCGCTCGTAGGGGAGCGCCTCCGCCACCTTCGCCGAAAGCCGCGTCTCGACCATGATCCTCCGTCACCCGCCTCGGACCGGCCCGGGCCCCGAGCGGCCCGGCCGGCGGATTCCGGGAAGTCAGAGCAGCGCCGCCAGCGCCAGACCGGCGGCCAGCAGGAGCCCGCTCACCAGATGGAAGGCGCCCGCGGGGGGCACCGGGTTGCCGAGGAAGAGGCGCTTCCTGAGGCGGAGCGCCAGCGGCAGCGCCAGCAGCGCCAGGAGGGAGGATGCGGGCAGGAGGCCGCCCGCCGCCATAGGCAGGGCGAGCAGCGGCGCGCCCAGCAGCAGCCCCTCCAGCAGCCTCGCCGCACGCTCGCGGCCGAGGAGGATGGCCAGCGTCCGGCGGCCGTGCTCGCGGTCCTTCTCCAGGTCGCGGGTGTTGTTGGCCAGGAGGATGGCCGCCACCGTCAGGCCCACCGGCAGCGAGGCCCAGAGGGCCGCCGCCGTCAGCCGGCCGCCCGCGGCCACCTCGGCTACGCCCACCTCCAGCGGGCCCATCAGCAGAAAGACCAGCGCCTCGCCGAAAGGCGTGGCGGCCACCGGACGCGGCCCGGCGCTGTACGCCAGGCTGAGCGCGGCCGCCAGGAGCCCCAGCAGGAGGAGAACCGGGCCGCGGGCGGCGGCCAGGGCGGCGCCCAGGAGGACGGCCAGCGCGTAGACGCCCGCCGTCAGGAAGCCCAGCGTCCGCGGGCGCATCCGCCCCGAGACCAGCACGCCCGCGATCCCCACCGCCCCCGGCCGGTCGAGGCCGCGGCGGTAGTCGAAGAGCTCGTTGGCCATGTTGGTGCCGATTTGGAGAAGCAGCGCCACCAGGAGCACGTCGGCGGTCCAGAGCGGCGAGAGCGGCCCGGTCAGCCCCGCCGCGGCCGTCCCCACCGCCACCGGCACCAGCGAGGCGGGAAGCGTCTCGGGGCGGGCGAGCCGCCAGAGGTCGCGTGCCTGCACAGGCTTCACCCCTCTTCGCGCGGGGGAGAGCCGGCGGCCAGCAGGCGGCGCCGGAGCTTGCCCGAGGCCGTCCGCGGCAGCCGGTCGACGACGTCGATGCGCTCCGGCACCTTGAAGTGCGCGATGCGCTCCCGCAGCCAGGCACCGAGCGCCCCGGCTTCCACCCGGGCGCCCGGACGGAGGACGACGGCCGCCCGGGGGCGCTCGCCCCAGAGCGGGTCGGGCACGCCCCAGACGGCCGCCTCCAGGACGGCCGGGTGGGCCAGGAGCGCCTCCTCCACCTCGGCCGGGGCGATCTTCTCGCCCCCCGAGACGATCAGCTCGTCGCTCCGGCCGGTGACGAAGAGGCAGCCGTCCTCGTCGAAGTAGCCCAGGTCGCCGGTGCGGAGCCAGCCGCCGGCGAAGGCGCGGCGGGTGGCGGCCGGGTCGCGCCAGTAGCCGGCGGCCACGGTGGGACCGCGGACCGCGATCTCCCCCGGCGTGCCCGGCGGCAGCGGCCCGAGCGCCTCGTCCACCACCCGCACCTCCGCAAAGGGGAGCGGCCGGCCGGCGGAGCCCGGGTGCGCACCGCCCGGCACGGGCGGCACGGTCACCACCTGGGAGGCCGTCTCGGTCATGCCGTAGGTGGGCAGGACCGGGCAGCCCAGCGCCTGGGCGCGCTCCAGGAGCGGCCTGGGCACCGGGCCGCCGCCCGCGAGGACGAGGCGGAGCGTGGGCGGGAAGGGCCGCCCGCCCCGCGCCCCCAGCATCCGCTCGAGCATGGTGGCCACCACGGAGAGCGCCTGCACGCGGCCCTCGTCGACGAGCCGGTTGACCTCCGCCGGGTCGAAGCGGCGCCGCAGCAGGAGCGCCGTCCCGAGGAGCACCGAGCGCGTCAGGAGGGCGAGACCGCCCACGTGGAAGAGGGGGAGGACCGCCAGCCAGCGCTCGCCGGGCAGCGAGCCGAGGTGGAGCGCCGAGGCGATCGCGTTCCACCAGAGGTTGGCGCGCGTCAGCAGCACGCCCTTCGGCCGGCCGGTGGTGCCCGAGGTGGTGACGATGGCGGCGACACCCGGGCCGGTGCCCTCCGGGCGGCGCCTCCGCCGCGGAGGCGTCCACGGCAGGCCGAAGACCGCCTCCGGCTCCAGCCACTCCAGGAGGCGGCGGAGCTCTCCGGCGGAGAGGCGGGTGTGGAGCGGCACGCAGACCGCGCGGAGCCGAAGGCAGGCGTGGAAGAGCGCCACCCACCCCAATCCGGCAGGAAGCGCCACCGCCACCCGCGACCCTTCCCCGACGCCGCGCCGGCGCAGCTCGGCGGCCACCCGGCCCGCCTGCCGGTCCAGCTCCGCCCAGCTCCAGGCGCGCCCGCCGGCCTCGACGGCGACGGCGCCCGGCGTCCGCGCGGCGCGCTCGGCCAGCCAGTCGGAGGCGACGGCCGCCGCGGGCGGCGCTTCCTGGTGCGCGAGGGGCGGTGCGGTACGCTCGCCCATGGCTACGGCAGGCGCGGGAAGCGCGAGAAGTCGGGCGCGCGCTTCTCGAGGAAGGCGTTCCGCCCCTCCTGCGCCTCCGCGGTCATGTAGAAGAGCATGGTGGCGTCGCCGGCCAGCTGCTGCAGGCCGGCGAGGCCGTCGGTGTCCGCGTTGAAGGCCGCCTTGAGGAGGCGGATGGCGGTGGGGCTCTTGGCCAGGATCTCCTCGGCCCAGGCGACCGTCTCCTCCTCCAGGCGCTCCAGCGGGACGACGGCGTTGACCAGGCCCATCTCCAGCGCTTCCCGGGCCGTGTAGCGGCGGCAGAGGTACCAGATCTCGCGCGCCTTCTTGTGGCCGACGACACGCGCCAGGAGCGCCGCGCCGTAGCCGCCGTCGAAGGAGCCGACCCTGGGGCCGGTCTGGCCGAAGACGGCGTTGTCGGCGGCGATGGTCAGGTCGCAGACGAGCTGGAGGACGTTGCCGCCTCCGATGGCGTAGCCGGCCACCATGGCGATGACGGGCTTGGGCAGCGTGCGGATCTGGCGTTGCAGGTCGAGCACGTTGAGGCGCGGGACGCCCCGCTCATCCAGGTAGCCGGCCTCGCCGCGCACGCGCTGGTCGCCGCCCGAGCAGAAGGCCTCGCGGCCCGCCCCGGTGAGGATGGCGACGCCGATCCCGGGGTCGTCGCGCACGCGCGCGAAGGCGTCCGAGAGCTCGAAGAGCGTCTGGGGCCGGAAGGCGTTGCGCACCTCCGGCCGGTTGATGGTGATCTTGGCGATGCCGCCGCTCCGCTCGAAGAGGACGTCCTGGTAGGTCTCGACCGTCTCCCAGCGCACCATGGGCTTCCCTCCCCGTCGCGGGGCCGGGGCGGGGCGCGCCTCCCGGCGGGCGGCCGGGCCGGCCCCGCTCCGACCGACTGGTCGGTCTACGAGAGAAAGCGTAGTTCGCGAGAGGGCGCCTGGCAAATCCCGCTAGAAGGTCCGCGCGGCCGCGCGCGGGCGAAAGCGGCCCCCGCGACGGGCGCGGGGACCGGTTGTGACGGATCGGAGGCCGTGCTAGCCTAGTAGAGCGCCGCGGGCATGCGGCGGCGAGTGCGTGCGCCCGTAGCTCAGAAGGAAAGAGCGGAGGTTTCCTAAACCTTGTCTGTCGGGGGTTCGAGTCCCCCCGGGCGCACCAGGGAGCGAGACCGTTCGACCTTCGCGGAGGGGTGTCCGAGCGGTTTAAGGTGCGGCTCTCGAAAAGCCGTGTGGTGATGAGCCACCGTGGGTTCGAATCCCACCCCCTCCGCCAGGAGTTCCCGGAAGGGTGCAGGAGTGGTTGAACTGGCACGCCTGGAGAGCGTGTGTACGGGGAACCGTACCGTGGGTTCGAATCCCACCCCTTCCGCCAGATCGTCTCTTGCGAGTTTGGCCGTGCTAGGCGGGGAGGTAGCGGTGCCCTGTACCCGCAATCCGCTTCAGCGGGGCTGAACGCCGCCCCCGGCCTGGCGCTGTGGGGTCCGCATCCGGCACGTGGTGTTGAGGATCGGGTCCTGCGCGACGTCCACCCGTGAACCCCGTCAGGTCCGGAAGGAAGCAGCGGTAAGCGGGCGAGGGCGGGTGCCGCAGGGGTGCCGGGTCTGAGCCGGCGACCGGAAGACGCCCGGAGCGACCAGGTCAAAGGCGGCCGCACGGCCGCATCTTGGCGGAGTTGCGAGGCCCCCTCTGCGGGGCCTCGCTCCTCGTGGGGCCGGCGCGCGGCCCCGGGAAGCGGAGGCGGCGAAGACGGCCGAGTACCAGGCGCTCTACCGCGAGTGGCGGCCCCGCACCTTCGCCGAGGTGGTGGGCCAGGAGCACGTGGTGCGCGCGCTCCGGCGGGCGGTCGCCGGCGGGCGGGTGGCGCACGCCTACTGCTTCGCCGGACCGCGCGGCACGGGCAAGACCTCGGTGGCGCGCATCCTCGCGCGCGCGGTCAACTGCCTGGAGCCGCGCGAGGGCGAGCCGTGCAACGCCTGCCGGCCGTGCCGGGAGGCGCTGGAGGGCGCCTTCCTGGACCTGGTGGAGATCGACGCCGCCTCCAACCGCGGCATCGATCAGATGCGCGAGCTCTTGGAGCGCGTCCACCTGGCGCCGGTGGAGGGCCGGCGCAAGGTCTACATCATCGACGAGGCGCACATGCTGACCGCCGACGCCTTCAACGCCTTCCTGAAGACGCTGGAGGAGCCGCCGGCGTACGCGCTCTTCGTGCTGGCCACCACCGAGCCGCAGAAGGTGCCCGTCACCATCCTCTCGCGCTGCCAGCGCTTCGACTTCCACCGCATCGAGGAAGAGCGCATCGTCGCCCACCTGGCGCGGGTGGCGGAGAGCCTGGGCGCGAGCCTGGAACCGGCCGCGCTGGAGGCGCTGGCGCGCTACGCCGAGGGCGGGCTGCGCGACGCGCTCAGCCTCTTGGACGAGTGCCTGGCCGCGGGCGCGCGGACGGTGGACGACGTGGCCGCCGTGCTGGGCACGGCGCCCTCGCAGGCGCTGGAGGCGCTCTCCCGGGCGCTGGCGGAGGGCGACGCGGCCGGCTGTCTGGCGGTGGTGGAGGAGCTGGCGCGGGAGGGCAAGGACTTCCGCCAGGTGCTCCTCGACCTGACCGCCCATCTGCGCGGGGAGCTGCTGGCGCTGCTGGGGGCGGGCGGGAGCCCGGGTGCGGCCGGCCGCGGGCAGGCCGGTTCGCGCTGGCGGCCGGAGCCGCTCCTGGCCACGCTGGAGGCGCTGGCCGACCTGGAGGGCGAGCTGCGCTGGGCGGCGCGGCCGCGCGCCCGCTTCGAGCTGGGGCTGCTGGGGGCGATGGCACGGGCGGGCCACACCCTCGGGAACGGCGGCGACCCGCCGTCGGAGCGCCCGCGGGAGGCGCCCGAGGAAGCCCCGCCGGCCGCCCCGCCTCTCCTCTTCCGGAACGAGGCGAACGAGGCGGCGATCGCCGACCCGCCCGGGCCGCCCGCGGGCGGGGAGGAGGAGCTCGAGCGCGTGCGCCAGCTCTGGCCGGAGGTGGTCCGGCGGGCGCGGCGGCGGTCGGCCAAGCTGGCGGCCTTCCTCGAGCCGGCGCGGCCGGCGGCGGTGGAGGAGGGGGCACTGGTCCTCGACTTCCCGCCGCTCTACGACTTCCACCGCCAGCAGCTGGGCGAACCACCGCAGCGCGAGATGCTGGAGGAGGTCCTGGCGGAGCTGCTGGGGCGTAGACTACCCATCAAAAGCCGCCGGGCGGAGCCGAACGAGGGCTCGGAGCTGGCCGAGCCGGTGCGCCGCGCGCTGGAGAAGCTCGGCCCCGGCGCGCGCGTCCGCGAGGAGGGCGCCGGCGAGGGCGAGGAGGAAGGCCGATGAGCTTCAACGTCAACCGCCTGCTCAAGCAGCTGGAGAAGGTGCAGGGCGACATGGCCCGCGCCCAGGAGGAGCTGCGCCAGAAGCGCGTGGAGGCGACGGCCGGCGGCGGCGCCGTCACCGCCGTCGTCGACGGCACGGGCGTGCTCCAGTCGGTCCGCATCCAGCGCGAGGTGCTGGGCGACCAGCCGGGCGAGGCGGAGCTGGAGATGCTGCAGGACCTGATCGTGGCCGCCGTGGGCGAGGCGCAGCGCCAGGCGCGCGAGGCGGCGGCGCAGGAGATGGCCAAGGCGACCGGCGGCCTGGCCGGCGGCCTGCCCAACCTGCCCGGCCTGCCCGACCTGGGCGGCCTCTTCTGAAGCGGGGGCGAGCCCTTGGAGTACGCCGCGCCCATCGCCCGCCTCATCGCCGAGCTGGAGCGCCTGCCGGGTGTGGGGCCGAAGACCGCCCAGCGGCTGGCGCTCCACCTCCTCAACCGGCCGCGGGAGGAGGTGGCGGCGCTGGCCTCGGCCCTGCTGGAGGCGAAGGACCGGATCCACCCCTGCTCCGTCTGCGCCAACCTGACCGACACCGACCCCTGCGCCATCTGCTCCGACCCCCGGCGCGACGAGAGCCTCCTCTGCGTGGTGGAGGAGCCGAAGGACGTCATCGCGCTGGAGCGGACGCACGAGTTCCACGGCCGCTACCACGTGCTGATGGGCGCCATCTCGCCGCTCAGCGGGATCGGCCCCGACGACCTGCGCGTCGACGCCCTCCTCGCCCGCCTCAAGGAAGGGAAGATCCGCGAGGTGGTGCTGGCCACCGACCCCGACGTGGAGGGCGAGGCGACCGCCATGTACCTGGCCCGCCTGCTCAAGCCGCTGGGCGTCCAGACCAGCCGCCTGGCGCGCGGCCTCCCCGAGGGCGGCGACCTGGACTACGTCGACGAGGTCACCCTGGCCCGCGCCCTGGAGGGGCGCCGCGCCATCTGAAGGGCGCCGCGCCCCGGTTGCCCCTCCCAGTTGCCGGACATACTCCCAGTATCCGCCGCGGCCGCGCGGCCATCGCGCGGCCGCCGGGCGCATAGCCTGGTCTCAGGCGGATGGGGGTGATCGCGTGGCCGGGGAAGGCATGCCCTCCGTGGCCGACGACCCGCTCTTCGACGACGTGGTGGAGCAGGCGCGGCGCGAGCTGGAGGCGGCGCGCAGCTACTTCGACTCGGTCACCGACCCGGAGCTGGTGGACCATGCCATCCATCTCCTCAACGCCGCCGAGAAGAAGTACATGTACCTCGTCCACCGGGCGCAGCGCGACGAGCGGCGCGACGGCCTCGGGGAGCGGTCCGGCTGAGGGCGCGCGCCGCCCGCGCCGGGTCGGGCCGAGGATGAACGGGCGGACGGCGGCCGGGCTGGCCTTCTGGACGGCGCTCCTGGCGGCGCTGGTCATCGTCCTGACGCTCTGGGCGCTGACCGCGCCGCTGGCGCTGGCGACGCGCCGCCTGGCGGGCTGGCTCGGGCGCGCCCTGGCGCTGGCGGCACGCCTCCTCCGCCGGCCCCTGGCCAACCTGGCGGGCGGCACGGCGGCGGTGGCGGCGGCCAACCTGCTCCTGGCGCCGGGCCTCCACGTGGGCTGGAACCTCTGGAACCTGGCGCTCCTCGCCGTGCTGGGGCTGCCGGGGGCGCTGCTGCTGGTGGCGCTGGCGCGCTGGCCCTTCTGAGCGGGGAGCGGGGCCGCGGCGGCGCGGCGGGGCGGCGGCGGGGCGGCGGCGGGGCGGCGCCTGCGGCCGCTTCCTCGTTCTGCTAGACTGGGACAGGTCATCCCGGCCCGGTCCGCCGGGCCCCCAAGCGAGGCGCGCGAACACCCATGGACAGCGTGCGGGTCCGCTTCGCGCCCAGCCCCACCGGCTACCTCCACCTGGGCGGGGCGCGGACGGCGCTCTTCAACTGGCTCTTCGCCCGCCATCACGGCGGCGCCTTCATCCTGCGCATCGAGGACACCGACCGGCAGCGCTCCACCGAGGCCTCGGTGGGCGCCATCACCGGCGGGCTCCGCTGGCTGGGCCTGGAGTGGGACGAGGGTCCCGAGGTGGGCGGTCCCTATGGCCCCTACTTCCAGTCCGAGCGCCAGGCGGGCTACCGGGAGGCGGCGGCCAGGCTGCTGGAGCGCGGGCTCGCCTACCGCTGCTACTGCACGCCCGAGGAGCTGGAGGCGCGGCGGAAGGAGGCGCTGGCCGAGGGGCGCGCGCCGCGCTACGACCGGCGCTGCCTCCGCCTGAGCGAGGCCGAGCGCCGGCGGCTGGAGGCGGAGGGGCGGCGGCCGGCCATCCGCCTGCTGGCGCCCGACGAGGGAGTCACCGTCGTCCACGACCTGGTGCGCGGCGACGTGGAGTTCGAGAACGCGGCGGTGATGGACGACTTCGTCATCGTCAAGTCGGACGGCTTCCCCACCTACAACTTCGCCGCCGTCGTCGACGACGCCGCCATGCGCGTCACCCACGTCCTCCGCGCCGAGGAGCACCTCTCCAACACGCCCAAGCAGCTGGCCGTCTACCGGGCACTGGGCCTGGAGCCGCCCGCCTTCGGCCACCTGCCCATGATCCTCGCGCCCGACCGCTCCAAGCTCTCCAAGCGCCATGGCGCCATCGCGGTGGAGGAGTTCCGCGAGCGGGGCTTCCTGCCGGAGGCCATGGTCAACTACCTGGCGCTCCTGGGCTGGTCGCCGGGCGGCGAGGAAGAGTTCCTGACGCGCGAGGAGCTGGTCGCCCGCTTCGACCTCGACCGCGTCGGCCGCCAGCCAGCCGTCTACGACGTGGAGAAGCTGGCCTGGATGAACGCGCGCTACCTGCGCGAGGCCGACCTGGGCCGCCTCGCCGAGCTGACCGCACCGCTCCTGGAGCGGGCCGGGCTGGTGGAGCCAGGCGCGCTGGCGGGCGCCGAGCGGCGGCGGCTGGAGGGCATCCTGGCCGCCGGGCGCGACCGCGTGCGCACGCTGGGCGAGGTGCCCGAGGCCTTCCCCTACTTCTGGCGCGCGCCGGAGCCCGAGGACTTCGACCCCAAGGGCGTCAGGAAGCACTTCCTCGCCCCGGAGCCCGGCCTGCCCCCGGCGCCGGAGCGGCTCCGCGCCGCCGCCGCCGCGCTCGAGGCGCTGCCGGCCTGGGAGGAGGAGCAGGCCGAGGCCGCCTTCCGCGCGCTCTGCGAGGAGCGCGGCTGGAAGACCGGCCATCTCTTCCACCCGGTCCGCCTGGCGGTGAGCGGCCGCACGGTCGGCCCGAGCCTCTTCGCCCTGCTGACGCTCCTCCCGCGCGAGGAAGTGCTCCGCCGGCTCCGCGCCGCCGCCCAGTGGATCGAGCAGGGCCGCTTCGCCGCCCTGGCCGCCCGCGCCACGTGACCGGCGGCGGGCGGCGCCGCGGCCGGTGCGCCGCCGGCCAGGCGGCGGGTCGGCTTTCGCTCGCCCGTTGCGGAGGGGTCGCCCCGCGTGCTATAGTCCTGCTTGCCGGTGCGCCGCGCGGTCCGGGACGGTGAAGGTCGCGCCCGCGGACGCGGACGCCCGCCGCGACAGGCGCCGGGCATGGGCAGTTGGGGGATCGTCCAACGGTAGGACACATGACTCTGGATCATGGAATCCTGGTTCGAATCCAGGTCCCCCAGCCAGGAGATTTCCGCCGGATTCGTCTAGAGGCCCAGGACGCCGCCCTCTCACGGCGGTAACGCGGGTTCGAATCCCGCATCCGGTACCAAAATTCGTCGGGAGCCTTGCGCGGCAAGGCTCCCGTTTTTTGTGGAGCGGGTGCAGGCCGGTAAGCATTGTCCTGGTTGTAGCTGGGGGGTCGCCGCGCTTGCCCGAATCGGGGAGCTCGCCGGTAGGCCCTCCGGGCAACTTGTCGTGCCGTCCTCTCACGGGCAGGAGGGACTCGTTACCCGCGGTGAAGATCCGCGAGAAGTTCCTCGACGGATTCGAAGCACTCTACGTTTCCCGCCTTGAGGTCATGGATCGGCTGCCGGAGATCCTCCGCCCACTCGGGGGCGCAGAAGTAGCGCTCCCGGCGGGTTACGAAGTCGACCAGCTTGGCGATGGTCCGACAGTGCTCGTTCGACATACGAAAGGGTATGGCCCCCCTCGACCCAGGACGTCTCCCGGCTAGGCCAGCACGACCTCGGCGTATCGCTCCAGCCGCTCGGGTACGGCCCTGACGGCGAGGCGGTCGCCCAGCAGGCTCGCGGCCCTTCCCTCGAGCTCGACGATCAGCCGGACGGCCGGATTCTCGGCCGGGCCAACGTCCGCCACCCTCGCCCGGTACTGGTCGCGGCGGACGCTTTCGGTCAAGCACCAGCTATACACCGCCGGGACGTAGCCGATGTGTACGCCGGAGGGCGAGAGGACGCGGATGGCGTTGACGTCGAACGGGTTCTCTTCCTCCAGCTCCAGGCGCACCGGGACCCCGGGGCGGAGCTCGCCGATGACACGCTCGCCTTCGTAGTAGCGCCAACCCGCGACGGCGAAACGCAAATGATACAGATCGTTCACGTCCTCGATGGAGATCGGCTCCAGGAACTCCATGGTATCCGTCGGCAGTCGGCCGCCGGTCACGCGGAGGTATTCGATCCCATCCTCCGGGCGTACGCCGAGATGGGCCCACTCCTCGCTGCTCCACGTCTGCGGGATCCGGCGCCGGAACGTGGCGAAGAGAACGTGGCTGTGCCACTCCCCGTCCGGGTAGGGGAACTCGTCCAGTAAGCGAAATCCGGCTCCGATGGCCTCGTCCAGGGATCCCGGCACCTCGCGCTCGTACCGGAAGCCGCATGAGCCTTCCCCCTGCCAGAGGTGGCCGATGAGGTACCTCCTCCTGGTAACCGGGTGCTGCCAGACGACCAGCACCTCACGCCGCACCGTCGAATCCACCTCCCGCCCCTCCGAGGATCCCATCCCTGCGACGCCGCAGAATGTCAACCGCCAACCGCCATCGCTCGGGCGTCATGATATGCTCTCGGTCGACCACGGACTCGACCAACGCGCGGATCACGGAGTCTGTCAGTCTCCCTACCAGGTCTTGAAACCCGGCCAGAAACCCATCCATAGCCAGGAGAGCCTCCAGCAGCTCCCGGAGCTTGGCCCTCCCGCGGCGGGGGGAGACCGCTATCTCGTAACGGAAACCCGTGTCAAAACGATCCAGACCCTGCATGAGATATCGTCCCACCCGCAGAGGATCCAGACCGCTCCCGAAAGCCGACCCGTGATCATACCACGGAGCCATCACAGCGGCCCCCTCGCTATGCCAGACGATCCCCCAATTGGACGGATGGCGATCCGCGTTGGCGATGAGGATGTCGAAGCACACCATCCGGATCACGCTGGAGCGAGCCTCGTGGGGCGCCAGGTACCGCGAAAGCCCGGCCACGACCTCCCCCAGAGTCGGTCGTCTCTCGCCCGGCATGCGGCCGACGACGTCCACACCTTCGCGGAGCGCGTACCCTTGCGGCACGAAGTCTCTTATTAGCGCACCTACACGTCCGTCCATAGTGGCCGACTGGACTGTCCGGAACCGGAAGGCCAAGGTACTTCCCGACGTATGCGGCCAGGACCTCGGCGCCGACCTCGCCCGTCACAAAGCCGGATGGACCCGGGTGTTCCTTCGGCAGCTTGAAGAGGTACTTGACCCCATCAGGACCGTAGACCCAATAGCCCTGGCGGCTGCCAGAGCTCTTCTTCTCGTCTTTCCGCCAGTCCGAGATGTCCAGCATTCACACACTATGCAACGAGGAAGGGCGAGACGGTGGGAACCTTCGACCATAACATGGCATCGGCTCCCAGTTTCGCTGCTGAGCCGCGGTTTCCTCCTGACAGTGAAAGCGGTGGGCTGCCTCTGCCGCGACGCTCTGCGCCCCTACCTCCGCCGCGCCCCACTGGCCGGGACCCCGCGAGGTCCCTTGGAGCCCCGGCTAGCGTCTGGGCCACCTTGCCCTCGCCATACCTGCCGACCATGCCGGCGGCCACGCGGACGCAGGCTACGGAAAAAGCTCGACAGGCGGTCGTCGAGTGAGGCTCCGCGTGCTACCCTGCCCGGGGACGGCTGGGGCGGGGGGCGAGCTGCGTGGCAGTGATCGAGACCCGGCATCTGAGCAAGTACTACGGGGGTCGCCGCGGCGTCGAGGATGTCTCGCTGGAGGTGGAGCCCGGCGAGATCTTCGGTTTCCTCGGGCCCAACGGCGCCGGGAAGACCACCACCATCCGGCTCCTGTTGGGCTTCCTGCGCCCCAGCGGGGGCGAGGCGCGCCTCTTCGGGCTGGAGACGCGCCGTCACGGCCTGGAGATCCGGCGCCGCACCGGCTACCTGCCCAGCGACGTCAGCCTCTATCCGAACCTGCGCGGCCGCGAGCTGGTCGAGTTCACGCTGGCGACGCGGGGGTTGCGCGCCGGCAGGCGGGTGGAGGAGCTGAGCAGCCGCCTCGATGTGGACCTCGGGCTTCCGGTCAAGCAGCTCTCGCGCGGCATGCGCCAGAAGGTGGCGCTCGTCGCCGCGCTGGCCCACGAACCCGAGCTGATCCTCCTGGACGAGCCGGATACGGGGCTCGACCCCCTGATGCAGCGGACGCTGGAGGAGCTCCTGCGGGAGGAAGTGGCGCGCGGTCGGACGGTCTTCCTCTCCTCGCATCATCTGGCGCAGGTGGAGGCGCTCTGCCACCGCGTCGCCGTCATCCGCGAGGGGAGGGTGGTGGCGGTGGACGAGGTCGCCTCGCTCCGGAGGATGCGCCTCAAGAGGGTGCAGGCCAGCTTCGCCCAGGAGCCGCCCTCCCTGGAGGGGCTGGAAGGGGTGCGGGACGTCCGGCGGGAGGGGCGGCGCCTCGTCTTCCACGTCTCCGGCGACTTGCGGCCGGTCTTGCGCAGGCTGGCGGAGAGCGAGCTGAGCGACCTCTCGGTGGAGGAGCCGAGCCTCGAGGAAGTCTTCCTGGCCTACTTCAGCGGGGCGGAGGGGGGCGGGCGACCGTGATCCTCCTCTTCCGGCAGTACCTGCGCCTGGGGCGGGGCGCGCTGCTGGGCTGGGCGGCCGGCATGGCGGCCTACACCTGGTTCGCCGTCTCCCTCTACCCGAGCCTGGGCGGCGCGAAGGGGGGCTCCCTGCAACAGTACCTCCAGCAGCTGCCCCCGGCCCTGAAGGCCATCGTGGGGAGCCGCCTCTCGCTGGCCACGCTGGACAGCTACCTGGCGGCCGAGATCTACTCGCTCCTCCCCCTCGTGCTGGCCGTCTACGCCGCCGTGGCGGCCGCCGGCGTGCTCTGCCGCGAGGTCGACCAGGGGACGGCCGAGTTCCTCTTCGCGCAGCCGGTCAGCCGGACGCAAGTCCTGCTGGGCCGCTTCGCCGCCATCGCCGTGCAGCTGCTGGCGGTCCACGCGGCGGTGCTCCTGGCCGCCTGGGGCGGCGCGGCCGCCGCCGGACAGAGCCTCTCCCTGGCAGGAAGCCTGCGCGCCCTCGCGCTCTCCTTCCTGGTCGCGCTGGCGCTGGCGGCGCTGATGCTGCTGCTCTCCCTGGCCTTCAGCGACTCCAGCCAGGCCACCTTCGCCGGCCTCGGCCTGGCCCTCGGCCTCTACGTCGTCACGGTCGCCCTCCGCGCGGCCGGCCGTTACCACCGCCTGCTGCCGTGGCTGATCTTCGGCCGCTTCGACGCCACCGTGGCGGTCTCGACCGCAGACGGCTTCGCGCGCGCGGCGGCTGCGCTCCTGGCCTACGCGCTCCTCTTCGTCACGGCGGCCGCGGTGCTGGTGGAGCGGCGCGACCTCCGGCTCTGAGGCCCGGGCGGCCCTCCGGAGCCGCAGCCGGCGCCGGCGGGCCGCCATGCCTCCCGCGGCCGCAGGGCTCACGCCCGAGGCTCCTGCCCCGGCTCTCCGCCCAGCTCCTCGAGCCGCTGCCTCACCCGGCGCAGGCGCTCCTCGAGATGGGTCGCCATCCGCTCCAGGTGCTCGCGCTCCTGCCAGCCGGGCGGCCCGGCGGTGGCGCCGCCCCGGTCGGCGTGCCCGCCGCCCCAGGCGGGGCCGTGACCGCCCTCGGCGCCCGCGCCGCGAGCCGCGTGGCCGTGCGGGCCATGGGGCCCGTAACCTCCTCCGAACGGACCGCATCCGTGACGCATCCTCTCACCTCCCTCCGGCGGGGTCGCCGCGCCGAGGCGGTAGCTGCCGCCGCCCACGGTGATGACCCAGCCGCCGGTCAGCGCCCGGGCCACCTTCTGGCGCGCGGCGGAGAGGAGGCGCTGGAAGGTGCTCCTCGAGACGCCCATGCGGGCGGCGGCCTCCTCCTGCTCCAGGCCCAGCGCGTCGGCCAGGCGGAGGCTCTCCCACTCGTCCACCGTCAGCTCCACGCGCCCCCGGCCCGCCGGCGGCCCGCCGGCAGGAAGGAAGGCGCCCACCGGCGGCTCGCAGCCGACCCAGCGGGGCTTGCGGCGAGGCGGCACCCCTTCGTCCCTCCCGATATGGGTATATACCCATATC
>JAIMAT010000038.1 GCA_023511835.1 Bacillota bacterium
GCGTTCAGGATCTGCTCCTCGCTGGGCAGGGCCGCTTCGGCCATCCTCTCGCCCCCCTTCGCGCCCTCCCTGGCGGGCGGGCCTGGAAGCCCGCCCCCGCAGCGCTAGTATAAGGCAGAGCACAGGTCCTCCCCGCCCGCGGGGCGTGGGGGGCCGGGAGGTGGAGGCGACCCTTGGCTCCGGGAGATCTTCCCGCGGGCGGCCGGCCCGGCGTGCAGGGCGGTCCGGCGCGCGCCGCCCGCGTCGCCCTGATGGCGGCGCTGATCGCCGTCCTCGCCCTCTTCTCGCTGCCCCTGCCCTTCACGCCGGTGCCGGTGACGCTCCAGATCTTCGGCGTCATGCTGGCCGGCGCGCTCCTGCCGCCGGGCGAGGCGGTGGCCGCCGTCGCCCTCTACCTGGCGCTGGGCGCCGCCGGGCTGCCCGTCTTCGCCGGCGGCCGGGGCGGCGTGGCCGTGCTGCTGGGGCCGTCGGGCGGCTACCTCTGGGGCGACCTGGCCGACGTGGCGCTGGCGGCCTGGCTCCTGCGCCGGCCCGGCTGGGCGCGGAACGCCTTCCGCGTCTGGGCCGCCATCGTAGCCGGCCTGGCGCTCACCTACCTGGGCGGCCTCCTCCAGCTGCGGGCGGGCTGGATCCCGGGCTGGCGGGAGGCGCTGGCGGCGGGCGTCTGGCCCTTCCTGCCCTTCGACCTGGTCAAGGCCGCGGTGGCCACGCCCGTGGCGCTGGCCGTCCGCCGCGCCGTGCCCGCGCTGGCCGGCCAGCGGTCGGCCTAGCGCGGGGCCGCCGGGAACGGCGGGGCGGGCTCGTCCGGCTCCGGCGCCTCCCCGATGCGAAGGCGGACGGGGAGCCCGTCCACCTCGGCCTCCAGCGGTCTCCAGGCGGGCGGCGGCGCGGCGGGGGAGAGGCGCCCGCCGACGAGCCAGGCGACGGTCCGCGCCTCCGCCTCGCCCGGCAGGCGCAGGCGGGCGAGGCCCGCCGCCTCCGCGCCGGCCTCCCCGGCCAGCGCCTCCACGCGCCGGGCCAGCCGGTCCGGCTCCTCGCCCGCGGGCGGCAGCCAGAGGCGGAGCCCGGCTGCCGGCGTGGCTCTTTCCTCCAGCCGCTCGCCGAGCAGGGTGGCGCGCGTCCGCACCCAGCCGCCCAGCGCCGCCGCCAGGAAGGGCGCCAGCGGCGCCTCCCCCCCTCCGAGCTCGCGCTCCAGCGCCCGCGCCACCTCCGCCAGGCCGGGCGGGTCGACGGCCCGGCCGGCGGCGAAGGCGGCCAGCGCCGCCAGGCGCACCCAGAGTTCGGGGGCTGGCGGCCGGTCGCCCGGCGCCGGCTCGGGGCGGGGGTTCCAGAGCAGCAGGCGGGAGCCCGGATAGACTGGCTCCAGGAGGCGGGCCGCCCCGGCCAGCCAGCCGGGCGCGGCGGGGGACGCGGGCTCCCCGGCTGCGGCCGCGGGCGTCGCCTCCGCGGGCGGCGAGGCGAGGAGCCGGCCGCCCAGCCGGAGCGAGACCGCCCAGTCCGGGCGGAGCAGGAGCGGCGTGCCGCTCAGGGCTTGGACGCGCCGGGGCATGCGTACAGTATCGCGCGCCGCCGCGCGCGGCTGCAAGGAGCCCTCCCGGGCGGCGCCGAAGAGCGGATCGGGCCGCGTGCGGCCGGCGCGGGCGTCCGCCCGGGCGCGGGCGCGGCCCGGGGAGGCGGGTCGTGCGCGTCGTCGGTGCCGTGCTGGAGGAGGACGGCGGTGTCTCGGCGGTGGTCGCCGACGCCGAGGCGGGCGTGCTGGAGCGCCGCCGGGAGGGGCCGGGCGCCGGGGGGCGGCCGGGCGGGGTGGAGCGGCTGGCCGCCCTGACACGCGGGCTGGCCGCTGCCTGCGGTGCCGGGGCGGCCTGCCTGGCGTTGCCCGGCGGCCCCTCGGACGGGGAGGCGCTCGAGCTGGACGGCCGCCTGGAGGGGCTGGAGCTGCGCATGGTGGAGGCGCGCGAGGCGGTCTGGGCGGGCGCCACCGGCCTGCTGCCGGGCATCGTGCTGGAGAGCGGCCTGGCCGTCTCCGCCTACGGCGGACGCTGGAGCGGGCGGCGCGAGGGGACGCGCCCCTGGGGGCGCTTCCTGGGCGGCGACGGCGGCCTCTACGACCTGGGGCTCTCGGCGCTGCGGCGGGTGGCGGCGGCGCTGGAGGGGGCGGAGGGGCCCACCATGCTGGTGGAGAAGGTGCTCTCCGTCCTGCCCGACCCCACGGCCCGCGGCCTGGAGGCGGAGCTGGAGGCGGGCCTGGCCGCCCCGGAGCGCGCGGCCCGGCTGGCCTCCATCGTGGTGGACACCGCGCTGGAGGGCGACGCGGCGGCGCGCGAGCTGCTGGACCGCGCCGCCGACCGGCAGGCGCGGGTGGCCCGGGCGGTCCTCCTGCGCACGGGGATGGGGTATGCGCGGCCCCTGGTGGTGCCGCGGGGGGCGCTCTCGGAGGGGACGGGGCTCTTTGCCCACTTCCTCCGCCGCGCGGTGCGCGATCTGCTGCCGGGCGCCCTCCTGGCGACGGCGCGCTTCGAGCCGGCGGTGGGCGCCGCGCTCCTGCTCCTCGGGCTGGAGGCGGAGGAGCCGCAGCGCATGCTCCAGAGGCCGGCCTGGAGGGCGCTGGAGCTCTCCTGAGCGGCGGCGCGGCGGCCGGCCTGGACGGAAGGGGGCGGGGGCGACGGAGGAGGCGAGCTCCATCGAGCTGGTGGTGGTGACCGGGCTCTCCGGGGCGGGCAAGTCGGAGGCGCTCAAGTCGCTGGAGGACCTGGGCTACTTCTGCGTGGACAACCTGCCGCCGGCGCTCATCCCGGAGTTCATCCGCTTCCTGCCCGGCGGCGGCGAGGTGCGGCGCGTGGCGCTGGGCGTCGACATCCGCGGCGGCGTCTTCTTCGACTCGGTGCTGGAGTCGCTGGAGCAGGTGCGCGCGCAGGGGATCGAGCCGCAGATCCTCTACCTGGAGGCCAACGACGAGGTGCTGGTGCGGCGTTACAAGGAGACGCGCCGCCGCCATCCGCTGGCGCCGCACGGGCGGCTGGTGGACGGGCTCAACCGCGAGCGCGAGCGGCTGGCCGGCCTGCGCGCCCAGGCGCGCTGGGTGATCGACACCAGCGAGCTGACGCCGCGCCAGCTGCGGCGACGGCTGGCGGCGCTCTTCGGGCAGGAGGAGGGTCGCGGGCGGATGCTGGTCAACCTGGTCTCCTTCGGCTTCAAGTACGGCCTGCCGCAGGACGCCGACCTGGTCCTGGACGTCCGCTACCTGCCCAACCCCCAGTACGAGGAAGCGCTCCGCCTCCTCCCCGGCACCGACCCGCGCGTCCGCGACTTCCTGCTGGCGCAGGCGGAGACCGGCGAGTTCCTGGAACGCAGCTGGAAGTTCCTGGAGTTCCTCCTGCCCCGCTACGCCGGAGAGGGCAAGGAGCAGCTGACCGTCGGCATCGGCTGCACCGGCGGCCAGCACCGTTCGGTGGCGCTGGCGGTGGAGCTGGGCGAGCGGGTGCGGCGGGCCGGCTACCCGGTGACGGTGGAGCATCGCGACGTCCGCCGCGCCCTGGAGGAGAACCGCGCGCGCCGGGAGGGCGGCGCGTGAGCCGCGGCCGCGGGCCGGTGCGCGTGGTGGCCGTGGGCGGCGGCACCGGCCTCTCCACCCTGCTGCGCGGCCTGAAGGAGTACCCGGTGGAGATCACCGCCATCGTGGCCGTCACCGACGACGGCGGCTCGACGGGCCGGCTGCGCGACGAGATGGCCATCCCGGCGGTGGGTGACATCCGCAACTGCCTGGTGGCGCTGGCCGAGGCCGAGCCGGTCATGGCGGAGCTCTTCCAGTACCGCTTCCGCCGCGGCAGCCTGGCCGGCCACAGCTTCGGCAACCTGCTCATCGCCGCCCTGCACGAACTGCTGGGCGACTTCGGCGCCGCCGTGCGCGAGTCCAGCCGCATCCTGGCCGTGCGCGGGACGGTACTCCCCTCCACCACCGGCGACGTGACGCTCTGCGCCGAGCTGGAGGACGGGCGTCTCCTGCGCGGCGAGCAGGCCATCACCCGCGAGGGGCCGCGCATCCGGCGCCTGTGGATCGAGCCGGCCAGCCGGGCGCCGCGTGAGGCGGTGGAGGCGATCCTGGAGGCCGATCTGGTGGCGCTGGGGCCGGGCAGCCTTTTCACCAGCATCCTGCCCAACCTCCTGGTGCCCGGGCTGGGGGAGGCGCTCCGTGCCACCCGCGCCTGGCGCCTGCTGGTGGTCAACGTGATGACCCAGCCCGGCGAGACCGACGGCTTCGACGCGCTCGACCACCTGGAGGCCGTGCGGCGCCACGCCGGCGACGTGGTGGACGCGCTCCTGGTCAACAACGGCCGCCCCGACCCGCGCGCGCTGGAGCGCTACCGCGCCCAGGGCTCCGAGCTGGTCGCCTTCGACCTGCCGGCCCTGGTCTCGCGCGGGGTGCGCGTGCGGGTGGCCGACCTGCTCCAGGCGGGCGACCTGATCCGCCACGATCCCGCCAAGCTGGGCCAGCGGCTGCTCCACGAGGCGGTCCGCGCGCGCAGGCGGCGCCGGGCGGGCGGGGCCTGAGCGGTGGAGCACGCCTCCTTCGCCGGCGCCACGCGCGAGGAGCTGGTGCGGCGGCCGCCCGGCCGCCCGGCCGAGCGGCGGGCGGAGCTGGCCGGCCTGGCGGCCGGCTGCGCCCGAGCGGGGGAGGGCGAGGGGAGCCTCTTCCTCACCGAGCACGCCGCGGTGGCGCGACGCATCCTCGTCCTCCTGCGGCTGGAGGGCGGCCGGCCGCTGCGCGTGGGCGTGGAGCGCGTGCGGCGGCTGGGCGGGGGCAACGTCTACCGCGTGGAGGCGGGCGGGCCGCCGCCGCCCGGGGCGCCCGGCCAACCCCTGCCGCGCCGCCTGCTGCGCACGGCGGCCGCAAGGCGCGCCTTCCTGCGCGGCCTCTGGCTGGCCAGCGGCTCGCTCAGCCGGCCGGCCGCCGAGCACCACCTGGAGTTCCGTCTGCGCGACGCCGCCCAGGTGGAGCTGGTGCGGGCGCTCCTGGAGCGGGAGGGGCTCCGCTCGGGGCTCAGTCTGCGGCGCGGGATGCCGGTGGTCTACCTGAAGGGGGCCGAGGCCATCGTCCGCCTGCTCGGCCTGATCGGCGCCAGCGAGGCGCTCCTCCGCTGGGAGGAGGCCATGGTCGTCCGCCAGGTGCGCGGCGAGGTCAATCGGCTGGTCAACGCCGAGACGGCCAACCTGAACAAGGCGGTGGAGGCGGGGATCCGCCAGGCGGCCGCCGTCCGCCGGCTGGCGGAGGCGGGCGCGCTGGAGCGGTTGCCGCCGGAACTGCGGCAGCTGGCCCGGCTGCGGCTGGAGCGCCCCGACCTGAGCCTCGGCGAGCTGGGCGCCGCGCTCCGGCCGCCGCTGGCCAAGTCGGCCGTCAGCCGGCGCATGCGGCAGCTGGAGCGCCTGGCGGCGGCGCTCGAGGCGGGGCCGCCCGGGGCCGCCGGGGCCCGTCCCGACCCGGCCGGGGGCGATACGTTAGAATGAGAACAGGAGCCTGGAGCGGCCTCACGCGGCAGGACCGCAGCTCGGAGAGGAGTCGTCCCATGTTCGAACCGATCCCACCGCAGGCTGCCGGCGTGGCGGTCGCTTCGGCCGAGGCCGCCGCCCTCGTCCGGGCGGAGCTCCGCGCGGTGGAGGAGACCATCGCCGCGGAGCTGGCCAGCGACCGGCCGTACGTCACCGAGATGGCGCTCCACCTGCTGCGAAAGGGCGGCAAGCGCCTGCGCCCGCTGCTGGTGCTGCTCACCGGGCGACTCCTGGGTGCCGAGCCGGAGCGGCTGGTGCCGGCGGCGGCGGCGGTGGAGATCCTGCACACGGCCACCCTGGTCCACGACGACACCATCGACCGGGCCGCCCTGCGGCGCGGCGTGGAGACGGTCAACGCCCGCTGGGGCGACGCGGTGGCCGTCCTGGTGGGCGACTTCCTCTTCGCGCGCTCCTTCCTGCTCTTCGCGCGGACCGGGCGGAACGAGGTCGTGCAGCGCATGGCCGACGTGGTCAACGTCATGTCGGTGGGCGAGATCGACCAGCAGCGCCAGGCCTTCGACCCTTCGGTGGGCGAGGCCGCCTACTTGGAGAGGATCGGGCGGAAGACCGCCGAGTTCATCGCCGCCTGCTGCGGCCTGGGCGCCCGCCTGGCCGACGCCTCCCCCGGCCAGGTGGAGGCGGCCGAGCGCTTCGGGCGGGAGATCGGGCTGGGCTACCAGATGGTCGACGACCTGCTCGACTTGGGTGCCGGCGGCCAGGCGCTGGGCAAGCCGGTGGGCAGCGACCTGCGCGAGGGGCTCCTGACGCTGCCGGTCCTCTGGGCGCTCCGCCACTCTCCGCACGCCGCCGAGATCCGGCGCCTCATCGAGTCGCGCCGGCTGGGCGAGCGCGAGGTGGAGCAGGTGCGCCGGTGGGTCGAGGCCTCCGGGGGGCTGGAGGAGGCGCGGCGGCGGGCGGAAGAGCACACGCTGCGCGCCCGGCAGGCGCTGGCCGAGCTGCCGGCGGGCGCCTGCCGGGAGGCGCTCGACCGGCTGGCCGTGGAACTGGTCCACAGGACGTACTGAGCGCGGGAGGCGGAGGTATGGCGCAGAGCCGCATCCCGGACGTGACGGTGCGCCGGCTCCCCATCTACCTGCGGGTGGTGGAGTCGATGCGCCGGCAGGGGGCGCAGACGCTCTCCTCGCAGGAGATGTCCCGCCTGACCGGCTTCTCCTCCGAGCAGATCCGGAAGGACCTGGCCTACTTCGGGGCCTTCGGGGTGCGCGGCGTCGGCTACGAGACGGAGCACCTGGCCTGGGTGATCCGCAACATCCTGGGGCTGGCGGAGCCGGTGGCGGTGGCGCTGGTGGGCGTGGGCCACCTGGGGTCGGCGCTGGTCCGGCACAACGTGACCCAGCCCACGCCCATGCGCATCCGCTTCCTCTTCGATGCTGCGCCGGAGAAGGTGGGCAGCTTCCTGGGCGAACTGCCTATCCGGCCGGTGGCCACCATCCCGGCCGTCCTGCCCGCCGCCGGCGTGCAGGTGGCCATCGTGGCGGTGCCGCCTGAAGCGGCGCAGGAGGTGACCGATCTCCTGGTCGAAGGCGGCGTCCGCGCCATCCTCAACTTCGCCCCCCTGGCGCTGCGCGTCCCGCCCGACGTCCACGTGCAGAACGTCGACCTCAACCTCGCGCTGGAGACGCTGGCCTACTACCGCAGCCACCCCGGCGTACCGGGACGCCAGTCGCTCCTGGCGACGCAGGAGATGGACGGGGGGAAGTGAGCGGGTGCCCATTACCGTCGACCTGCTGGGCCTCTTCGGCAACTCGCCCTGGGACTGGCTGCGCAACCTCCTGGACGTCGCCATCGTCACCTACATCGTCTACCGGCTGATCCTGCTGATCCGCGGGACGCGCGCGCTCCTTCTGGTGCAGGGGCTGATCGTCCTCTTTCTGGCCGGCGCCGTCAGCCGCTGGCTCGACCTGCGCGCCACCGCCTGGCTCTTCAACCAGGCGCTCCTGCCCATCCTGGTGGCGCTGCCCATCGTCTTCCAGCCGGAGCTGCGCCGGGCGCTGGAGCAGGTGGGCTCGCCGCGCGTGCTGGCGGTGCCGGCCGCGCCCGAGGAAGACATCCACCACATGATCCACGAGGTGGCGCGCGCCGCCGCCATCCTGGCGCGGCAGAAGATCGGCGCGCTGATCGTGATCGAGCGCCAGGCGGGGCTGGAGGACGTGGCGGAGAGCGGCATCCGCATCGACGGCCGCGTCAGCGCGGAGTTCCTGGTCAACACCTTCATCCCCAACACCCCGCTGCACGACGGGGCGGTGCTCATCCGCGGCGCGCGGGTGGTGGCGGCGGCCTGCTTCCTGCCGCTGACCGAGGAGCGGGATCTCTCCGTCCAGCTGGGCAGCCGCCACCGCGCCGCGCTGGGCATCACCGAGCACTCCGACGCGCTGGCGGTGGTCGTCTCCGAGGAGACGGGCTCCATCTCCCTGGCCGACGGCGGCAAGCTCGTCCGCAACCTGGGCCAGGCCGACCTGGAGGAGCTGCTGGCGCGGCTCCTGCCGCTCGAGGAGAGCCCGCAGTGGGCGGTGCCCCTCCCCTGGGCGCGCCGCCACGCCGGCGGCGCCGCCGCCCCCAGGAAGGGGGCGGGCCGGCCTTGATGCGCCGCCTGCTGGAGGACAACCGCGCGGTCTGGGCGATCTCCTTCGTCATCGCCCTCCTCCTCTGGGGCTTCGCGGCTCGCAACCCCACGCAGCAGCAGTACCTCTACAGCGCCTCCGTCCAGCTGGTCCACGTGCCGGCGGAGCTGGTGGCCACCGAGGTGAACCCCTCGCACGTCACCGTCACCCTGGCCAGCACGGGCGCCAACCGGCCCGACCCCGCCGGCCTCACGGCGCGGGTCGACCTGGCCGGGGCCCGGGCGGGCTCGCACTCTTACGCCGTCGCCGAGGTGCCCGTACCGCGCGGCGTCAGCCTGGTCAGCATCTTCCCCGACCACGTCCGCGTCACCCTGGAGCGGCTGGAGGCGAGGACGCTGCCGGTGCACGTGGTCACCCTGGGCCAGCCGGCCGGCCAGATGGCGGTCACCGAGACCGACCCGAGCCCCGCCCAGGTGCGCGTGGAGGGCCCCTCGAGCCGCATCTGGCGGATCTCCACCGTCGAGGTGCGGGTGGACGTGGCCGGCGCGCGCATGGGCTTCCGCCAGACCAGCGCGCCCGTCGCCCTGGACGCCTCGGGGCTGGAGGTGCACGGCGTCCAGTTCCGCCCCGAGCGGGTGACGGTCGACGTCACGGTCCAGGAGGCGCCGCCCACGGTCAGCCTGCCGGTGCGGGCGGTGGTCACCGGCGAGCCGGCCGCCGGCTACGCTGTAGCGGGGACGACGGTCGACCCGGCGCAGGTGGAGGTGGCCGGCGACCCGGCGGTCCTGGCCGGGCTCCAGGTGGTGGAGACGGAGCCGGTGGACGTCAGCGGTGCGCGCTCCGACGTCACCCGCCAGGCGGCGCTCCGCCTGCCCGCCGGCGCCAGCCTGCGACCGCCCCAGACGCCGACGGTGACGGTAAGGGTCACCATCCGCCCCAGGTCGTAAAGGCGCGTCCCGGTTCGGTTATAGTGGACGATGTGCGAATCGCATGCCAGGGAGGCTCGACGTTGTCGCGACTCTTCGGCACGGACGGCGTGCGCGGCCTGGCCAACCGGGAGCTGACGCCGGAGCTGGCCTTCGACCTGGGACGGGCGGCGGGGACGGTGCTGGGCCGCGGCGGGAGGCCGCGCTTCCTGGTGGGACAGGATCCGCGCCGCTCCAGCGGCATGTTGGAGGCGGCGCTGGTGGCGGGACTCGCCTCGGTGGGTGCGGACGTGGAGCGGCTGGGCGTGGTCACCACGCCGGGGCTCGCCTTTCTGGTGCGGGAGGCGGGCGCCAGCGCGGCGGCCATGGTCTCCGCCTCGCACAACCCGGCCGAGTACAACGGCATCAAGTTCTTCTCCGCGGAGGGCTTCAAGCTGCCGGACGCGGTGGAGGACGAGATCGAGGCGCTCCTCCGCGGAGGCGGGGAGCTGCCCCGGGCGGAGGGCGAGGCGCTGGGCGCGGTGGCCGGCGCGGAGGAGCGGACGGAGCGGTACGTCGACTTCCTGGCCGGCAGTGTGCCCGAGGGGGCGCTGGCCGGCCTGCCGCTGGCGGTCGACTGCGCCAACGGCGCGGCCAGCCGCATCGCCCCGGCCGTGCTGAAGCGGCTGGGCGCGCGGCTGACGGTGCTCCACGCGGAGCCGGACGGGCTCAACATCAACCGCGGCTCGGGCTCGCTCCACCCGGAGGCGCTGGCGCGCGCGGTGCGCGAGACGGGCGCCTGGGCGGGGCTGGCCTTCGACGGCGACGCCGACCGCTGCATCGCCGTCGACGAAGAGGGGAACGTGCTGGACGGCGACCAGATCCTGGCCGTGCTGGCCATGGCACGCCGGCGCCAGGGGCGGCTGCCGGGCGGGACGGTGGTCGGCACGGTGATGAGCAACCTGGGCCTGGAGCGGGCGCTGGCCGCCATGGGCCTGCGCCTCCTGCGCACGCGCGTGGGCGACCGCTACGTGCTGGAGGCGATGCTGCGCGAGGGCTGCCTGCTGGGCGGCGAGCCGTCGGGCCACGTCATCCTGCGCGACCTGCACACCACCGGCGACGGCATCCTGACCGGCCTCCAGCTGCTGGCCGCCGCGCGCGAGCTGGGCGCGCCCCTCTCCGAGCTGGCCCGCTCCGTGCCCAAGCTGCCCCAGGTGCAGCTGAACGTGCCGGTGGCGGCGCGCGACGGGCTGGAGGAGAACCCGCGCATCGCCCGGGCCCGCGAGGAAGTGGAGCGGAGCCTCGCCGGCCGGGGGCGGCTCGTCCTCCGCTCCAGCGGCACCGAGCCGGTGGTGCGCGTCATGGTGGAGGCGGAGGTCGAGGAGGAGGCGCGGGCGGCCGCCGAGCGGCTGGCCCGCGTGGTGGAGCAGGAACTGCGGGGGAGGTGAGGCGGGGGCGCGGGCAGGCGCCCGGCCGGAGCCGCCCGAGGCGGCGGGGACGGGACGGAACGGCTGTCGGCGGGAAGGACGGGCGAGGGAAGGTTCAAGCGCCGGGACTCGCCAGGGCGAGTCGACGAGGCGGGGGCTGATCGAAGGGTTCGGCGGATGGTCCCCCGGCCGCCCACGGTCGTCAGGCTCTCCACAAACCCCGGGGGCGACCCCGGGAACAAAGGGGGAGCCGCGTGGGGTCCGCTTCCTCTCCCCGGTTCGGGGCCGCGCCGCGGCGCGCGGCACCGGGCCGTTCCTCCGCGTCCCGGGAAGACGGGAACCCGGTCCCGGAGGGGCCGGGAAGGAGGGACGGAACCCCATCATGTGCGGGATCGTCGGTTACGTGGGCGGGCGCCGCGCCGACCAGGTCCTCCTGGACGGCCTGCGCCGCCTGGAGTATCGCGGCTACGACTCGGCGGGCATCGCGGTCAACCCCGACCACCACGTCGAGGTGCGCAAGGTGGCGGGGCGGCTGGAGGAGCTGGTCCGGCTGGTGGAGGAGGAGCCGCTCCGGCCGGCCACCGTCGGCATCGGCCACACGCGCTGGGCGACGCACGGGCGGCCCACGCGGGAGAATGCCCATCCGCACACGGACGAGGGCGGCCACTGGCTGGTCGTTCACAACGGCATCCTGGAGAACTTCGCCTCGCTGCGCCGCGAGCTGGAGGCGCGCGGCCACCGCTTCCGGACCGAGACCGACTCCGAGGTGGTGCCGCACCTGCTGGAGGAGCTCTACCGGGGCGACCTGCTGGAGGCCGTCCGCCAGACCGCGCTGCGCCTGCGCGGCTCCTTCGCCCTGGTCGTCCTGCACGACGCCGAGCCGGAGCGGCTGGTGGCCGTCCGCCAGGAGAGCCCGCTGGTGATCGGGCTGGGCCGGGAGGAGAACCTGGTCGCCTCCGACCTGCAGGCGCTCCTCCCCTACACCCGCGAGGCGCTGGTGCTGGAGAACGGCGAGATCGCCGAGGTCGACCGGCGGAGCGTGCGCCTCCTCCGCTTCGACGGAAGCCCCGTGGAGCGCCGGCCGATGCACGTCACCTGGAGCGTGGAGGAGTCCGAGCGCGGCGGCTACCGCCACTTCATGCTGAAGGAGATCATGGAGCAGCCCGAGGCGCTGCAGGAGACGCTGCGCGGCCGCATCGACGCCGAAGCCGGCGAGCTGGACTGGGAGGGCCTCGGGCTCGACCGCGAGCGGCTGGCCCGCGTCCGGCGCGTGGCCGTCGTCGCCTGCGGCACCGCCTTCCACGCCGGGCTGACGGCGCGCGAGCTGATCGAGCGCTGGGCGCGCATCCCGGTGGAGGCGGAGGTGGCCTCCGAGTTCCGCTACCGGCGGCCGCTGGTGGACGCGGAGACGCTGGCGCTGGCCATCAGCCAGTCGGGCGAGACCTCCGACACGCTGGCCGGCCTCCGTCTGGCCCGGGAGATGGGCGCCACGGTGCTGGGCGTCTGCAACGTGATGGGCTCCTCGGTCGACCGCGAGTCCGACCTGCGTCTCTACACGCGGGCGGGCCCCGAGATCGCCGTCGCCTCCACCAAGGCCTACACCACGCAGCTCCTGGCCGTCACGCTGCTCGCCCTGGCCCTGGGCGAGTCGCACGGCCGCCTGCCGGCCGAGGAGCGCCACCGCCTGGTCCGCGGTCTGGCCGCGCTGCCCGCGCGGGCGCGGGAGGCGCTGGCCCTCTCGGCGCGGCTGGAGGAGCTGGCGCGCGAGGCGGCGGGCTGGAGCGACGTCTTCTACCTGGGACGCGGCCTGGACGTGGCGGTGGCCATGGAGGGCGCGCTCAAGCTGAAGGAGATCTCCTACCTGCACGCCGAGGCCTACCCGGCCGGCGAGCTGAAGCATGGTACGCTGGCCCTGATCAGCGAGGGCGTCCCCGTCTTCGCCGTCCTCACCCAGCCCGAGCTGCGCGCCAAGACGCTCTCCAACCTGCGCGAGGTGCGCGCCCGGGGCGGGCGCCTCTTCGTCCTGGCGCCCGCCTCGCTGCGCGAGGAAGTGGAGCCGCTGGGCGAGCTCCTCCCCCTCCCCGAGACGGAGCCCGAGCTGATGCCGGTCCTCGCCGCCGTCCCGCTCCAGCTCTTCGCCTACCACGCGGCGGTGGCGCGCGGGAACGACGTCGACAAGCCGCGCAACCTGGCCAAGTCGGTGACGGTGGAGTAGCGCGCAAAGCGGCGGGGCGGCCGCCGGGGCCGGCTAGGCCCCGCCGGCCGTCCCCGCCCCTTCCTTGGAACGGAAGTAGAGCACCAGGTCGGTGGGCAGCGGCTCCGCCCCCAGGTGGCGCAGCGCGGCCGCCACCTGGCCGCGGTGGTAGGCCGAGTGGTGGGTGATATGGAGCGCCAGCTGCCAGGCGGGCTGGGTGAAGAGCTCGCCCTCCGTCGTGCGGTAGGTGAGCGCTTCCTCCAGCCGGGCGTCGTCCAGCGCGTCGAACGCGGCCCGCAGCCCCGCCCAGACCTCCTCCCAGGCCGGCTCCAGCTCGGCGGGCGTGGCCAGCCGGGCCAGGTGGTCGTAGGCGGCGGGGGAACGGCCGCGCAGCCGCTCGCCCCAGAGCCACTCGACGGCGCAGATGTGCGCCAGCGTGGCGCCCACCGAGCCCAGGCCCGTGCGCAAGTCGCGCCCGTAGGCCTCCGCCGGCAGCCGCCGGGCCGCCTCGAAGGCGCGCCGGTCGGCCCACTCGGTGTAGCGCCCGAGGCGTCGCAGATCGTCGGCCCGCACCTCCATCCCTCCTTGCCGCGGCGCGGGGCCGGTCCCGGCACGGGGGCGGTCGCACCCCCCGCACCTGCGGGGGCGAGCCGCGCGGCCGCCCGGCTCCCTCCGCGGGCCGCCCTCTTCAGCGGGCCAGCGCCCGGAGCAGCGCCGGCACCCAGGGGCTGCCCAGCCCCGTCGCCTCGTCCCAGCCGTTCTGCACCGCGAGGCTCGAATCCTGGCCGAAGCCGACCACGTACGTGTCGCCGCTCAGCGCCCCCACGTAGGTGACGCTCAGGTCGGAGGTGTCGCGCGGTGTCACGTCGCGCAGCGCCGTGCTCCCCTGGAGCGGGTAGAGGAGCGGCGCCACCTGGCCGAGGCGGCGGCCGGCCACCTGGTCGGCCAGCGCGACCACCCCCGAGAAGAGCGGGCAGCTGAGGCTGGTGCCGCCGTAGACGTAGTAGGTGCCGGCGATGTCCACCGGGACGCCGGTGTAGGGGTCGGCGTCCAGCGAGATGTCCGGGACCGCACGCATCCCCTGCGTCAGCGAGGCGGGCAGCGACTGCCAGGCGGGCTGGGCGAAGATGCGGCTGAGGCCTCCCCCGCCGCCGAAGACGAAGCCCCGGTCGAAGGCCTGGCCATCGGGCTTCCAGCCGTGCAGCGTCGTCCCCCAGGAGGTCTCGAAGCCGAAGAGGTTCTTCGGGTTCAGGAAGAGGCTGGTCCCGCCGACGCTGGTCACGTAGGGCGAGGTGGTGGGCCAGTCGGCCGAGGGATAGCCCAGGTGGATCACCTCGTCACCCGAGTCGCCGGAGGAGTTCTGCACGCTCATCCCCTGCGCGGCCGCCTCCATGAAGATGCGCTCCGCCGCCCGGACGGTGGCCGGGCTCATGAAGGCCTCGGGCAGTCCCCAGCTGAGCGAGAGGATGTCGCCCGCGTCGTGGACCACCGCCCAGTTGACGGCCTCGAAGAGGTCGTTCTGGTTGTTGGGACTGGCCACCAGCACCAGCCGCGCGCCCGGCGCCACGGCGTGCGCCCACTCGAGGTCGAGGCCGATCTCCGCCGCCCAGCCCTGCTGGTTGGCGAAGTTGGGGTTGGCGGGCGGCAGGTTGGCGGTGCCGAAGGGCTGGACCACCTGGAGCTGCGCCGGTGGCAGGCCGTAGCGGCGGCTGAAGTCGGCCAGGTCCTGGGCGGCCGTGGAGGAGCCGAAGGCGTCCACCACCACCACCGTGGTGCCGCTGCCGTCGGCGCCCACCCGGTCGATACCGTAGCCGTGGCGGATCTGGGCGGGCTCGTAGTAGCAGGGGTGGTCGACGCTGCCCTGGCTGCCGCAGGGGACGCTGGCCGCCACCGTGGCGCCCTCGGCGGGCTGCGCGACGTTCGGCTGGAAGTAGACCGCGTCGTCCAGGCCGGAGACCGCGTCCACCACGCCCGCCAGCGCCGCGGGCACGGCCGGGTCGGCGGCGTTGGAGCGGAAGAGGACGTCCGTGTACGTCCGCCCTCCCAGGCGGACGGCGGGCAGGCGATACTCTTGGATCTGGACCTGGAAGGCCCGCTCGGCCTGGCCGACGGTGCCCTCCGCCTTGACGTAGAGCCGGTTGGGGACGGTCTCGACGACGCGGAAGCCCTGGCTCGCCAGCCAGTCCTGCACCGCCTGGTAGTCCGCCTCCGACGGGGCGTACTGTTGCAGGAAGGCGTCCACGCCGAGGCGCCCGCCGCGGGCGATGAGGCTCTCCAGCTGCGCCTCGTTCTGCAGGCGCAGCCAGACGGTCACGTCGAGGAGGGCGCCGGGGTCGGCGGCTCCGGCGGTCGTCGCCTGCGCCACCCAGGCGGGGACGTTGCCGGCCAGGCGGACCGTGGAGGCCGGGGCCGGCGCGGCCAGGCCGGCCCCGGCGGAGCTTCCCAGCACCAGGGCCGGCACCAGGAGGAGCGCCCTGGCGGCGCGGAGGACGCGCTCTCGCCGCAGCATGGTTGGTCACCTCCGTCGGGCGTGGGACGGGCTCCCCGCCCCGCCCATCCGAGCTTCGCCGGAGAGGGGGACGATCCTGTATGGCTTTCGGCAGCATGGAGTCCGAAGGTACGAAAAATGTCGAACGCGGCCGAGCCGAAGCCGCCTTCGGGCCGCGCTACCGCCTGGAGCGCCTGCGGGTACGGAGCTGTGCCCTGGAGGGGAACCCGCTGGGCGACCCGGCGGAGCGCGAGGTGCTGCTCCTCGTCCCGCCCGGCTGGCGAGAGGGGGAGCCGCTCCCCCACGTCTGGATGCTGGCGGGCTTCGGCGGGACGGGCCGCTCCTTCCTCAACTTCGACCCCTGGGGCGAGAGCCTGGACGAGCGGGTGAGCCGGCTGGCGCGAGAGGGCAGGATCGGGCCGATGCTCTTCGTCCTGCCCGACACCTTCACCGCGCTGGGCGGGAACCAGCACGTCGACTCGCCCGGGGTGGGGATGTACGGCCGCTTCCTCTGGGAGGAAGCGCTGCCCGCGGTGGAGGCGCGCTACCCGTCCCGGGGGCGCGCCGTGGCCGGCAAGTCCTCGGGCGGCTACGGCGCGCTGGTCCACGCCATGAGCCGGCCCGGCCTCTTCGACGCCTGCGTCGCCCACTCCGCCGACATGGGCTTCGAGCTCTGCTACGCGCCCGACCTGGGCCACCTGCTGCGCGAGGTGGAGCGGGCGGGCGGCCTGGAGGCCTTCCGCGCCCAGCTGCTGAACCGGAACTGGCCGCACCTGAGCGGTCCCCTGCGCGCCGCCGTCAACCTCTACGCCATGGCGCTCACCTACGCGCCCGACCCGGAGGCGCCGGGCGGCACCCGTCTGCCGGTCGACCCCGAGACCGGCGAGCCCGACGTGGAGGTCTGGCGGCGCTGGCTGGAGCAGGACCCGCTCCGCCTGGCGCGCCGCCCGGAGGCGCAGGAGGCGCTACGCCGCCTCCGGCTCCTCTTCTTCGACTGCGGTACGCGCGACGAGTTCAACCTGCTCTACGGCGCGCGGCGCCTCCACCGCCTGCTGGAGGCGGCGGGCGTCGCGCACCGCTTCGAGACCTTCGAGGACGGCCACATGGGCGTCGGCTACCGCTGGGACCGCTCGCTGCCGCTCCTCTGGGAGGCGCTGGCCGACGCCGGCGGCCGCTAGGCCGGCGGAGGGGGAAGGGACGCCTCCAGCCCGGCGAAGAGCGGGTCGACGTCCAGGTTGGCGCCGCAGAGGAGGAGAAAGGCGCCGCCGGCCGCCGGCCCCCGTCCCTCGCGCAGCTCCCGCTCCAGCCCGGCCTGGGCGGCGGCGCCGGCCGGCTCCACCAGCAGGTTGGCCTCCTGCCAGAGGAGGCGCATGGCCTCCAGCAGCTCGGCGTCGGAGACGGTTACCATGCGGTCGACGAAGCGGGCCACGGCCGCCAGCGTGGAGGCGCTGACCGCGCGCGGCGCCAGCGTGCCGGCGATGGTCCGCACCGCCGGGAGCGCCTCCGGGCGGCCCAGGCGGAGCGCGTGGCTCATGGAGGCGGCGCCCTCCGGCTCGACGCCCACCACCTCGGCGTCGGGCCGGAGCGCCTTGACCGCCCGCGCCACGCCGCTGATGAGGCCGCCGCCGCCCACGGCCACGTAGAGGGTAGGCGGCTCCTCCCAGGGCCAGGCCTCCAGCATCTCCAGGCCCAGCGTTCCCTGCCCCGCCTGGACGGCAGGGTCGTCGAAGGGATGGACGAGGAGGCGATCCCCGGCCGCCTCCCGCACCCAGGCCCAGCCGTCGTCCCAGGTGGCGCCGCGCCGGACCACCTCCGCCCCGTAGGCGCGCAGCTTCGCCTCCGTGGAGGCGGGGGCGCCCTCGGTGATCACCACCAGCGCGGGGACGCCCAGGCGCCGCGCGGCCCAGGCCACCGCCAGCCCGTGGTTGCCGCCGCTGGCCGTGGCCACGCCGCGCCGCAGGCGGCTCGCCGGCGCGCTCAGGAGGGCGTTGAAGGCGCCCCGCACCTTGAAGGAGCCGGTCCGCTGCAGCTGCTCCAGCTTCAGGAGCCGGCGGCCGCCCGGGCCCTCCTCCTCCGGCGCGTGCCAGGCCAGCACCGGCGTCCGCCGCACGTACGGGCGGATGCGCCCGGCCGCCTCGCGGATCGCCTCCAGCTCCGGACCGGGCGCCGCCGGCCACCCCGCCCCCTCGCCCGTCTCCCCTCGCTGCCCGGCCGCATCGGCCATCGCGCATCGACCTCCTCGCTCGCTCCCCCTCGTCAGAGGGCAGGCTTCTCTTCGGCGGCCCGCCCGGCGCCTCCCTCCGGGCGGAGGACGGCGGCCGCCGCCACGGCCAGGGCGGCCGCCCCCAGCCAGAGACCCGACGGCCCGGCCAGGGTCAGGAGGGCGCCGCCGGCGGCCGGCCCCAGCGCCGAGCCGGCGCCGGCCAGCAGGTTGCCCGCCGCCTGGTAGCGGGCGCCCTGGCCCGGCGGCGCCAGGGCGGCGAACTCCGTCGGCGGCAGCGGCGAGTAGACGATCTCGCCCAGGGTGATGACCGCGAAGGCGACGAAGTAGAGCCAGGGCGCGCGCGCCGCCCAGATGACCACCATGCCCAGCGCGTAGGCCAGCGCCGCCAGGCTCATGCGCAGCCGCCGGTCGACGCCCTGGCCGGCGCGGCTGACCGGCATCTGGAGGAGGGCGATCATGGCGCCGTTGAGCGTCCAGAGGAAGCCGTACCAGCCCACGGAGGCGTAGCGCCGCCCCAGCTCGGCCGGCAGCGTCGAGCCCAGCTGACTGTAGACCATGGAGGTGAGCAGCCCGCCCAGGGCGACGCGCCAGAAGCGCGTGGCGGCGGGAGGCGGCAGGGCCAGGGCGCCGCGGAGCGAGGCGACGGGCCGGCCGGCGCCCTCCTCGCGCAGGGCGGGGACGGCCAGCGCCAGGATGGCGGCGAAGAGGAGGAAGGTGCAGCCGTCCACCCAGAAGATGAGACGGAAATGGTGACCCACCACCAGCGCGCCGGCCATGGGGCCGAGGGCGAAGCCGGCGTTGCTGGCCAGGTTCAGGTAGGAGAAGGCCTCCTCGCGGCGGCCGGGCGGGGCCAGAAGCGCGGCGCCGTGGACCAGGGCCGGGAAGCTGCCCCAGACGAAGAGCGCCTGGAAGGTGTAGGCGACGACGAAGGCGGGGACGCTGGCCGCCAGCCCGGCCGCCACCACCGCCACGCCGGCGCCCAGCAGGCCGGCGACGGCCACCGGCTTGAAGCCCAGGCGGTCGGCCAGGTAGCCGCCCGGCAGCCGGCCCA
>JAIMAT010000039.1 GCA_023511835.1 Bacillota bacterium
GGCCTCCTCCTGGTGGACGGTGGCGTCCAGCGGCTCCCCGGGTCGGTTCAGCTCCAGGTAGAGCAGGTGCGAGCGCGCCGCCGCCGTCAGGGCGGCGTCGGCGCGGAGGGGTGGGAGAGCCAGCTCGGCGCGCAGGCGGTCGAGGCGGGCGGCCTGCTCCACCGCCACCGTGTCGGGTGCGGGCGGATCCGGCGGCGCGCCGGCCAGCACGCGGAAGGTCCACGACTCTTCCGCGTAGTAGCCCCGATAGGCGATGTAGATGGAGGCGCGATGGAGCCCGGGCGCCAGCGGCGCCGGCGGCCGCTGGCCCACCCAGCCGTCGCTCGCCACCGTCGCCTGGAGCGGCTGCCCGTCCAGCTCCAGGGCGGCCAGCACCTGGTCGGGCCGGAAGTCGGGCGTCAGCACCAGCCGGAGGCCGACCTCGGGGCGGGAGACGGCGACGGTGCCGCTGGGCAACGGGAGATAGTAGCGGAAGCCGGCCTCCGCCCCGTCGGAGGGGGCCTCCGGGCGGTCCTTCTGGTTGGGCGGCGGCCCGGGTTCGACGGGCCCGCCCGCGGAGGCCGGCAGCGCCCCGGCCGCGTGCCCCCGCGGCACCGTCCCGGTCGGCAGCCCGATCGGTGCGGCGGCGGCAAGGCCGATGGCGCCCAGGAAGCCCAGCAGGGCGAGAAGCCCCGGCCCGAACGCCCGGCGGAGCGAGGAGGTGCGGCGCGAGGCGCCCGGAGCGTGCAACGCGGCGATGTGCGCCTCCCGTCCCGAGGCATGGTGGGGACCGTAGACCGCGAGGTCCGCAGCGACATTATCCCGCCCGCCGGGGAGCCCCTCAACGCGGGCGAGCGGCTGAAGCGCGCCCTCCTGGAGGAAGCCCGCCGCCTCGGGCTGCCCCGCGTGGGTGTGGCGCGGGCGGAGCGCTGGCCCGAGGCCGAGGCGCGGCTGGAGCGCCTCCGCCGCGAGGGGGTGCGGGTGCCCTTCACGCACGGGGAGCCCGCCGAGCGGAGCGACCCGCGCCGCTTCCTGCCCGGGGCGCGCTCGCTGCTGGTGGCGCTCCTGCCCTACGGTCCGGCGGCGCCCGGGGGGGAGGCGGCGGGAGGGGTTCCCGGGGCGGCGCCCGCCCCGCCCGGCCGGCCCGCGGGGCGCGTGGCGCGCTACGCGGCAGCCGGCGACTACCATCCCCTCCTCCGCGCCCGCCTCGAGGCGCTGGGCCACCGCCTGGAGGAGCTGCAGCCCGGCTCGCGCTGGCGCGCCAGCGTGGACGGGGGGCTTCTGTCTGAGCGGGCGGCGGCCGTGGCCGCGGGCCTCGGCTGGATCGGGCGGAACGGCTGCCTGATCACGCGCGAGTACGGCTCCTGGGTCCTGCTGGGGGTGCTGGCGGTGGAGGCGGAGTTTCCTCCCGACCCGCCCGCCCGGGGCGGCTGCGGCCGCTGCCGGCGCTGCCTGGAGGCCTGCCCGACGGCGGCGCTGCGGGACGACGGGCTCCTCGACCCCGACCGCTGTCTCTCCACCTGGAGCCAGCTGGCCCGGCCCTTCCCGGCCGAGCTGCGGCCCGCCCTGGGCGACCGGCTCTGGGGCTGCGACACCTGCCAGGAGGTCTGCCCCTACAACCGGGCGGCGGCGCGGCGCGCCGCGCGCGCGGCGGGCGGGGAGGAGGCTCCGGCGCTCTCCCTGCCGGCGCGCCCCGATCGCCTGCCGCTGGCCGAGGTGGCCACCATGGGGCACGGCGCCTTCCGTCGGCTCCTGGGGGGCACACCGGCCGCCTGGCGGGGGCCGCGACCCCTGCGCCGGAACGCCCTCCTGGCGCTGGGCAACCTGCCGCGCGGCGCCTGGGGCGAGCCGGAGGAAGCCGCCCTCCGCCGCGCCCTCGCCTCGACCGATCCCCTCTTGCGCGAGGCGGCCGCCTGGGTGGAGGCCCGCCGCTCCGTCCCGCTGGCGGTGGCGGTGGGCTCGCTCAACCCCAGCAAGGTGGAGGCGGCACGCGAGCTCTTCGCCCGCCTCCGCCCCGGCACGCGGGTGGAGGGGATCGCCGTCCCCAGCGGCGTCCGCGAGCAGCCGCTGGGCGAGGAGGAGACACTGCGAGGGGCTGTGGCCCGCGCCCGGGCGGCGCTGGAGGCGGCGCCCTGGGCCGACCTGGGCGTCGGCATGGAAGGTGGCGTGGCGCTGGAGGAGGGGGCGGACGGGGAGGAGCCATGGCTGATCAACTGGTGCGCCGTCGCCGACCGCCGGGGCGGTCTCAGCCGCGGGCGGGGGCTGGCCATGCCGCTGCCCCGCCGCTTCCTGGAAGCGCTCCGCGCCGGGCGGACGCTGGGCGAGCTGATGCAGGAGGAGAGCGGCCAGGCGGAGATCAACGCCGGCGACGGGGCCGTCGGCTGGTTCACCCGCGGCCTGGTCGACCGGCGCCACCTCTGGCGCGACGCCCTGGCCGCCGCCCTGGCGCCGCGCATGGAGAGCCTTCTGGGCGAGCCCGGTGGTGGGCCCAGGAAGCGGGCCCTATAATAGTGAGCGTGGTCACAAGCGGATTCGGGGGCGACGCCCGGGTCGGGGCCGGCGTGGGGTCCGGGCGGAGGGCTCCCGGTTTCGCCACCGCGCGGTGGGGAGAGGAGCGATCCCTTTGCCGGAACCTGCGCACGTGGACATCCTGTTCTTCTTCCTGGGCGGGCTCGCCTTCCCGCTGCTCATGATCTACCTCTCGCTCCTGCTCCGGCGCGACCACCCGGAGCGGCGGAAGCAGATGCCCTACGAGTCCGGTATCCGTCCCTTCGGCGACGCGCGCGTGCAGGTGCACGTCGCCTATTACGTCATCGCCCTGATGTTCGTCGTCTTCGACGTGGAGACGGTCTTTCTCTACCCGTGGGGCGTCGCCTTCCATGCCGTCGGACCGGCCTTCGCGCTGGTGGAGGGGCTGGTCTTCATCGCCATGCTGGTGATCGGCCTCGTCTACGCCTGGCGAAAGAAGGTGCTGACGTGGGAGTGAACGACCAGCAGCAACCCGGCGGAGCGCCGCAGGAGCCGGAGCGGCCCGCGGCGCCCGAGCAGGTCTCGCCGGAGGCCTCGGTCACCCGTCCGGAGCCGCAGGCGGGGCCCGATGGTACGGGCGGGGAGGGTGCGGCGGCCGGCGAGCCGGCTGCTGCGCGTCCGCAGCCGGCTCCGCGCGGCCGGCCCGCCGGCCCGCTGCGGCCGCGCAACGAGAAGCCGGTAACCCCCACCGGCGAGCGCAAGCCGCCGGTGCGCGTCCAGCTGCTGGACGAGCTGGGGCGCTTCGGGGCGGAGGAGGTCGGCTTCCAGGACGCCGAGATCCTTCCCGGCGTCTGGCGCCATGCCCCCGGCATCCTGACCACCAGCCTGCAGACGCTGGTCAACTGGGGGCGCCAGAACTCGCTCTGGTACATGCTCTTCGCCACCGCCTGCTGCGGCATCGAGCTGATGGCCTTCGGCGCCTCGCGCTTCGACGCCGACCGCCACGGCATGGTTCCCTGGGGGTCGCCGCGGCAGTCGGACGTGATGATCATCGCCGGCACCATCACCGAGAAGATGGCGGAGCCGACGGTGCGGCTCTACGAACAGATGGCCGAGCCGCGCTACGTCATCTCCATGGGCGTCTGCGCCACCAATGGCGGGCCGTTCTGGCAGGGGTACAACGTGGTGGACGGCGTCGACAAGCTGATCCCGGTGGACGTCTACGTGCCGGGCTGCCCGCCGCGGCCGGAGGCGCTGCTTCACGCCATCTACCGCCTGCGCGAGAAGATCGCCCGCGCCGGCCTCGACCGGGCGCGCATCCGCGAGGCGCGGGGGGCCGAGGCGGCGCGGACCCTCTCGGGGACGCAGGGCTAGGAGGGGCGGCGGGATGACGCTGGAGGCTGCCAAGCAGGCGATTCTCGAACGCTTCCCCGAGCTCCAGGTGGACGAGGGCTTCCGCGGCGGGCTGGGCCTGCTCCTGCCGGCGGAGCGCCTCCTGGAGGTGGGGCGCTGGCTGCGCGACGAGCCGTCGCTGCGGCTGGACCTCTTCCACGGCATGACGGCCGTCGACTGGCAGGACCGCTTCGCGGTGGTCTACTGGCTGGAGAGCAGCGAGCACCCGGAGCTGCGCGTCCAGCTGAAGGTGGAGCTGCCGCACGACGAACCGGAGATCGAGAGCGTCACCGGCCTCTGGCCGGGCGCCGACTGGCACGAGCGGGAGGCCTGGGACCTCGTGGGGGTCCGGTTCCGCAACCACCCCGACCTGCGCCGCATCCTCACCTGGGAGGGGTACGAGGGCCACCCGCTCCGCCGCGATTTCGTCGACCGCCGGCCCAAGCGCCCGCGCAAGGTCCGCATCCGCTGAGGCCGCGGGCGCCGCGAGGAAGGGGTGAGGGGATGGCGGAACGGCTGAGCCCGGAGGAGCTGGAGCTGGTCGAGCCGGTCGAGGAGAGCGGCGAACGCCGGACGATGCAGCTCAACCTCGGTCCGCAGCACCCCAGCACGCACGGGGTCTTCCGGGCCGTACTGACACTCGACGGCGAGACCATCGTCGACGTGGACCCGGTGCTGGGCTACCTGCACCGGAACCACGACTACATCTACCAGCTGATGACCTACCCGCAGATCGTCCCCATGACTGACCGCACCGATTACATCAGCCCGCTCAACAACGAGCTGGTCTACTGCATGGCGGTGGAGCAGCTGATCGGCATCGAGGTGCCGGAGCGGGCGCAGTACCTGCGGGTGATCTTCGCCGAGCTGAACCGGATCTTGAGTCACTTCCTGTACATCGGCAGCATCGCGCTCGACCTGGCCGGCTACCAGCCGTTCCTGCTCTCCTGGCGGGAGCGGGAGCTGGGCTACGACCTGATCGAGAAGGCCACCGGCCAGCGCATGTTCCCCAACTACATCCGCATCGGCGGCGTGCACAACGACGTCCCCGAGGGCTGGACCGGCGAGCTGGAGGAGTTCCTGGACTTCGTGGAGCGCGAGGCCTGGCCCGAATACCGGACGCTCTGGATGGAGAACCCCATCTTCAAGGCGCGCAGCGTCGGCATCGGCCTCCTTCCGAAGGAAGTGGCCATCGCCTACGGCGCCACCGGCCCGGTGGCGCGCGCCTCGGGCGTCCGCCGCGACCTGCGCAAGGACCGTCCCTACCTGGTCTACGACCGCCTCGACTTCGAGATGGTGGTGGGCGAGAAGGGCGACACCTACGAGCGCAGCTGGATGCGCATGTACGAGATCCTGGAGAGCGTCAAGATCATCCGCCAGGCGATCCGCCAGATGCCCGACGGCCCCGTCCTCGGCCAGCTGCCGCGCGGCCCGATGAAGGCGGCCAAGGGCGCGGAGGTCTTCCAGGTGGCCGAGAGCCCGCGCGGCGAGCACGGCGTCTACATCGCCAGCGACGGCGGCGTCCACCCCTACCGGGTCCACTGGTACTCGCCGGTCTTCAACCTGCTGCAGCTCCTGCCCTACCTCTCCAGAGGACTGAAGGTGGCCGACCTGATCGCCATCCTGGCAAGCCTCGACCCGGTGATGGGGGAGGTGGACCGCTAGTGCCGCTCTGGTTGAGCGACGCGCTCTGGGCGCTGGCCAAGGTGGTGGGCGCCCTCGTCTTCGTTGCCCTCAACGCCTTCCTCCTGATCTGGGGCGAGCGGAAGGTGGCGGCGCGCTTCCAGCGCCGCGTCGGCCCCGAGGTGGTGGGCGGCCCGGCCGGCATCCTGCAGAGCCTGGCCGACGGCATCAAGCTGCTGGCCAAGGAGGACATCCGTCCGGCCATGGCCGACGCGCCCGTCTGGTTCTGGGCGCCGGTCCTCTCCATGCTGCCCGGCGTGCTGGTACTCCTGGTCATCCCCTACGACCCGCACCTGACGCTGGTCCACATGGACTGGAGCCTGGTCTTTGCCATGGCGGCCAGCGCCTTTACCGCCATCGCCTACTTCATGGCCGGCTGGGGCTCCAACAACAAGTACTCGCTCCTGGGCGCCATGCGCGGCGTGGCCCAGCTGGTCAGCTACGAGATCCCGCTCATCCTCTCGTTCCTGGGCGTGGTCATGATCACCGGAACGCTCGATCTGAGCCGCATCGTCCAGGAACAGTCCAGGCTCTGGCTGGCCATCCCGCAGGTCCTGGGCTTCATCGTCTTCTACGTCGCCTCGCTGGCGGAGTTGAACCGCGTGCCCTTCGACCTGGTCACCGGCGAGTCGGAGTTGGTGGCGGGCTACCTGACCGAGTACTCGGGCATCCGCTGGGCCATGTTCATGTTCGGCGAGTACACCAACCTCTTCACCAGCTCGGCCCTGGCGGTGACGCTCTTCTTCGGCGGCTGGCAGGGGCCCCTGCTGCCCGGCTGGCTCTGGTTCCTGATCAAGACCTATACGCTCATCTGGGTGGCCATGTGGATCCGCTGGACGCTGCCGCGCGTCCGCATCGACCAGCTGATGGACCTGGGCTGGAAGTTCCTGACGCCCCTGGCGCTGATCAACGTCGCACTGACCGGCCTCTGGCTGACCGTCCTCTAGACGGGAACGGGGCGGAAGGAGGGAGAGCGTGAACCTCTTCGCGCGCATCTGGGAGACCGCCAAGGGCCTGGCGCTCGGCCACGCGACCACGTGGCTCGAGTACTTCAAGCCCGAGATCACGGTTCGCTACCCGGAGGAGAAGCCGGAGTACGTGACCGGCACCCGCGGTATCCCCGCCCTCAAGTGGAACTACGACAAGGGCGACCTTAACTGCACCGGCTGCGGCCTCTGCGCCCGCGCCTGCCCCATCTCGGTGATCGAGGTACGGCAGCCGGTGGGGCCCGACGGGCGCCATCTGCAGAAGCCGGAGGTCTTCTACCTCGACTTCTCGCGCTGCATGGTCTGCAACCTCTGCGTCGAGGCCTGTCCCTTCGACGCGCTGGAGATGGCCGACATGGTCGACCTCTCGCAGTACACCCAGGGCGATCTGGTCTTCGACAAGCAGCAGCTGGCCAACATCTGGGTGGACTCCCATGCCAGGCGCGTGGCGCTGGGCGATAAGCTATGAACTGGCAGCTGCTCGCGTTCCTCGTGCTGGCGGTGGCGACGCTCTACGCGGCCTGGAAGGTGGCGACGACGCCCAACGTCACCCACGCGGCGCTCTACCTGGCGGGCGTCTTCGTCGGCGTCAGCGGCGTCTACCTGCTGCTGCAGGCCAACTTCCTGGCGGCGGTGCAGATCATCATCTACGCCGGCGCCATCCTGACGGTCACCATCTTCGCCATCATGCTCTCCGACATGCCGGCCATCAGCGGGCGACTCCGCCCCAACCTCTTCGCCCGGCTCACCTCGCGCGCCTGGGGCCTGCTGCCGCTTCTGGTGGGCGCCCTCTTCGCGGCGCTCATCCTCTGGGCCTATGCCGGCGGCTGGGCGGGCTTGGCGGGGGCGCAGGCGACGGCGGCCGCACCGGGCGTGGCGGCGCTGGGGCGGGAGCTCTTCGCCGTCTACATGGTGCCCTTCGAGGTCGCCTCGGTCCTCCTGCTGGCGGCCATGATCGGCGCCATCGCCCTCACCGGCAGGAAGGAGGACCGCCCGTGATCCCGCTCGGCGACTACCTGGTCTTCGGCGCGCTCCTCTTCTCCATCGGCCTCTTCGGGGCGCTCCGGCGCGAGAACGCCATCACCATCCTGATGTCCATCGAGCTGATGCTGAACGCGGTCAACGTCAACCTGGTCGCCTTCTCGCGCTACCTGCCGGGGGCGGCGCTGAGCGGCCAGATCTTCGCCATCTTTATCATCACCGTCGCCGCGGCCGAGGCGGCCGTGGGCCTGGCCGTCATCCTGGTCATCGCCCGGCGGCGGCGCACCGTCGACATCAACGAGGTGCGGACGCTCCACGACTGAGAGCGAGAGGTGAGAAGCGGGTGGTGCAACAAGTCTGGCTCATCCCCGCGGTGGTGCTGGCCGCCTTCCTGCTCACCCTCTTCCTGGGTCCGCGGCTGAGGGAGGGCGCCTCCTACTTCGGCATCGCCGGCGTCGGGCTGGCCTTCGTCCTCAGCCTGGTCACCCTGGGCGAGGTGCTGGGCGGTGCCAGCGCGCACGTCACCTTCCCCTGGCTGACCATCGGCACGACCACGGTGCGGATGGGCTTCCGCGTGGGGCCGCTGGAGGCGGCGACGCTGGTGATGGTCAGCCTGGTCTCCTGGATGGTGGTCACCTACTCGCGGGGCTACATGCATGGCGACGACCGATACAACCGCTTCTTCTCCAACATCACGCTCTTCGTCTTCGCCATGCTGGGCCTGGTCATCTCCGACAACTTCCTGGAGTTCGTCTTCTTCTGGGAGCTGATGGGACTCGAGTCCTACCTGCTCATCTCCCACTGGTTCCGCGACCTGGAGAACGCGCGCGCCGGCATGAAGGCCTTCCTGGTGACGCGCCTGGGCGACGCGGCCATGTTCCTGGGCATCTGGCTCTACTTCCAGCAGACGCACACCTTCCAGTTCGGCGCCAGCCTGGCCGGCATCCCCACGGCCACGCTGACGCTGATCGGGCTCCTGCTCTTCGCCGGCGCCGTGGGCAAGTCGGCGCAGGTCCCGCTGCACATCTGGCTGCCCGACGCCATGGCCGGCCCGACCCCGGTCAGCGCCCTGATCCATGCCGCCACCATGGTGGCGGCGGGCGTCTTCCTGGTGGCGCGCGCCTTCCCCATCTTCGTCGCCGCCCCGGCCGCCTGGGTGACGGTCTCCGTGATCGGCGGTGTGACGGCCCTGGTGGGCGCGCTGATCGCCACGGTACAGGAGGACATCAAGAAGACGCTGGCCTACTCGACCATCAGCCAGCTGGGCTACATGATGCTCAGCCTGGGCGTGGGCGGCTACGTGGCCGGGCTCTTCCACCTGCTGACGCACGGCTTCTTCAAGGCGCTGCTCTTCCTGGGCTCGGGCAGCGTCATCCACGCCACCGGGACGCAGGACATGCACGAGATGGGCGGCCTCTGGGCGAAGATGAAGACCACCGCCGTCACCTTCATGATCGGCGCGGCGGCGTTGGCCGGCATCCCGCCCTTCGCCGGCTTCTTCTCCAAGGACGAGATCCTGCTCCAGGCCTTCGGCTCGGCCTACCCGGTCCTCTTCTGGATGGCGCTCCTGGCGGCCTTCCTGACCGCCTACTACATGACGCGGGCGGTCGTCCTCACCTTCTTCGGCCGGCCGCGGGTGCGCGAGATCTTCGCGCACGCCCACGAGTCGCCGGCGGTGATGACCGTGCCGCTCATCGTGCTGGCGGTGCCCGCCACCCTGGCCGGCTGGCTGGGGGCGCCGCAACTGGGCGCCTGGTTCAGCCACTTCGTACGGCCGCCCGTGGAACTGGGAGAGGTGCCGCCGAGCGGCCTGGTCAGTCTGATGGCGGTGACGGCAGCGTTGCTGGGCATCGTGGTCGGCCTCGTCGTCTACGCCACAGGCGCGGTCGACCGGCGCCAGGCCATCCGCGACCTGAAGCCGGTCTACGTGGCGCTCAAACAGAAGCTCTACTTCGACCACCTGGCGGCGGGGGTGGCCGGCGTCGCCCTGGCGCTCAGCTCGCTGGTGGGGGCCTTCGACCGCTGGGTGATCGACGGGCTGGTCAACGGTGCCGGCTGGCTGGCCATGACCGTCGGCAACGGCGTCCGCAAGGCGGCCGCCGGCAGCGGCCAGGCCTACGCCATGATCCTCTTGGCGGGCGCCCTGGTGGGGCTTTTGGTACTCCGGGTGATGGGAGGGTAAGCCTTGCACGTTCCGATTCTCTCCGTCCTGCTCCTGCTCCCGCTGGCCGGCGCCCTCGTCACCCTGGCCCTGCCCGCCGGCCGGCCGGGCCTGCTGCGCGGCTGGGCGACCGCCGTCGCCGCGCTGGAGCTGCTGCTCTTCGCGGTGGCGCTCGGAGGCTTCGACCCCGGCCGCTCCGGCTTCCAGCTGATGGAGCGCGTGCCCTGGGTGCCGTCGTTGGGCATCCAATACTACCTGGGCGTCGACGGTATCGGCCTGGCCATGGTCGGGCTGAGCGCCCTGGTCTGGCTGGTGGCGGTGATCGCCTCCTACGGCATCGAGGAGCGGGTGAAGGAGTACTTCCTTCTGCTCCTCATCCTGGAGGCGGCGGTGATGGGCGTCTTCGAGTCCCTGGACTACGTCCTCTTCTACGTGGCCTGGGAGCTCGTGCTGGTGCCCATGTACTTCCTGATCGCCATCTGGGGCGGGCCGCGGCGGGAGTACGCGGCCATGAAGTTCATCCTCTACACCATGGTCGGCTCGCTGCTGATGCTGGTGGGCATCGTGGCGCTCTACGCCTTCACCGGCTTCCGGACCTTCTCCATTCCGGAGATCGCCCGCCTGGCGCCGGCCATGGTGCCCGCGCAATGGAAGGACTGGATCTGGCTCTTGCTCTTCGCGGGCTTCGCGGTCAAGGTGCCCATCTGGCCCTTCCACACCTGGCTGCCCGACGCCCACGTGGAGGCGCCGACGCCCATCTCGGTGGTGCTGGCGGCCATCCTGCTGAAGCTGGGAGTCTTCGGCTTCCTGCGCATCAGCGACCCGACGCTGCCGGAGGCGGCGCGCCACTTCGCCCCGGCCTTCGCCGCGCTGGGCGTGATCAACATCCTCTACGCCGCCTTCGCCGCCCTGGCCCAGAAGGACATGAAGCGCGTCGTCGCCTACTCGAGCATCAGCCACATGGGCTTCGCCGTCCTGGGGATCGCGGCCGGGACGCCGCTCTCGGTCAACGGCGCCGTCTTCGTCATGGTCTCCCACGGCCTGGTGGCCGCCATGCTCTTCCTCATGGTGGGCGTCTTCTACGACAGGACGCACACGCGCGACATGGACCGCGTCAACGGCATGTACGACGCGACCCCGGTGGCGGCGACCTTCATGGCCTTCGCGGCCTTCGCCAACCTGGGGCTGCCCTTCCTCTCCGGCTTCGTCGGGGAGTTCTTCACGCTGGCGGGCACCATCGGCGTCTTCCGCACGCAGGTCTTTCTGGCGGCGGCGGGCCTGGTGATGGTGGCCGCCTTCAACCTGATGCTGATGCACAAGGTGCTGATGGGGAGGCCGCACGAGGAGCACCGCGGCCTGCCGGACATCCGCCCGCGGGAAGTGGTGAGCATGCTGCCGCTGATGGCCTTCACCCTCCTGCTGGGCGTGCTGCCGGCCACGCTGGTCCACCTGACCAACCCCAGCGCACTCCAGCTGGTCCGGCTGCTGGCCGGCCTGGGAGGGGGTCTCTAGATGCCACCGGTCGCCGATCTGGCTGCCATCCTGCCGGAGCTCATCCTGACCGGGCTGGGGCTGCTCCTGCTCCTCGTCGCCGCCTTCGTCGACGAGCGCGGCGAACGGGCGGTCAGCCCCTACCTGACCGTGGCCGGCCTCCTGGTCGCCTTCGCCAGCCTGGCCTGGACGCCGCTGCGCAACCGGCCCGTGCTGGGCGGCATGGTCCACGCCGACCTCTTCACCCTCTTCTTCCGCATGGTGCTTATCGGGGCGCTGCTCATCGTGGTGCTGATGAGCGGGCGCTACGCCGAGCGGAGGGGGATCTCGGCGGGCGCCTTCTACGCGCTCCTGGTCTTCGCCACCGTGGGCGCGCTCTTCTTTCTGGACGCCGGCGACGCGGTCAGCTTCTACGTCGGCCTGGAGACGCTGACCATCCCCTCCTACCTGCTGGCGGGGATGCTGACGCGCGACGCGCGTTCCAACGAGGCGGCGCTCAAATACTTCCTGAACGGCGCCGTCGCCTCGGCCATCCTCCTCTTCGGCCTCTCGCTCCTCTACGGCGCCACGGGCACCACCGCCCTGGCCGCCATCGCCACGCGCCTGGCCGCCTCGGGCGCCGACCCGTTGGCGCTCTCCGGCCTGCTCCTGGTGCTGGTGGGCCTGGGCTTCAAGGTGAGCGCGGTCCCCTTCCACCTCTGGGCGCCGGACACCTACGAGGGGTCGCCGACGCCGGTGACCGCCTTCCTCTCGGTGGTCTCCAAGGGGGCGGCCTTCGCCGCCATCCTGCGCCTGCTCTTCACGGCGCTGACGCCGCTGCGCGCCGACTGGAGCGCCGTCTTCGCGGTGCTCTCGCTGCTCTCCATGATCGTGGGCAACGTCTCGGCGCTCCACCAGCGGAACCTGAAGCGCCTGCTGGCCTACTCGTCGATCGCCCACGCCGGCTACGTCATGGCGGGGCTGGCGGCGGGGACGGCGCTGGGCTTCCAGGCGGTCATGTTCTACGTGCTGGTCTACGCCGTGATGAACCTGGGCGCCTTCGCGGTGGTGGTGGCGCTGGGGGAGGCGGGCGAGGAGGAGAGCCTGGAGGGCATCCGCGGCCTGGGCCGGCGGAACCCGTGGCTGGCGGCGGCGATGACGCTCTTCCTGCTCTCGCTCATCGGCATCCCCTTCTTCCCCGGCTTCTGGGGGAAGCTCTACCTCTTCCAGGCGACCGTGCAGGCGGGGATGGCCTGGCTCGCCATCACCATCGGCGTCAACTCGGCGGTGAGCGTCTACTACTACTACGGCGTCATCCACGCCATGTTCGTCCAGCAGCCGGAGGAGGGGCGCGCCGCCGCGCTCCACACCTCCTGGGGCGTGGGCCTGGGCGTGGCGGTGACGGCGCTGGCCGTCCTGCTGGTAGGGTTGGCACCCGGGGGCTTCCTGGGCTGGGTGGCGCAGGCCGCTTGGTTCCGCTGAGCCGAGGGGGGTCGGGCGGAGCGCGGGCGCCGCTCCCCGCCCGACCCCGGAGCAGGCGCGGCTGGTGACGACCCCGATCCAGGAAGGGAAACCGGGAGGTTGACCTCCCGGTTCCTCGTCTCTCCGGCGCACCCCGGTCGCCCGTCCGCCCCGGCTCCGGCTCGCGTGACCGTCTGCGGCCGCGCTGCGGCGCAAGACCATTCGAGGATCTATCCAATCGACCATGGATTCTATCGCCCATCTGATCTAAGATCAGAGGCGCCGCCTCACCGCAGCCGCCGGCGGCCTTCGGCCGCCGGCGCGGCCGGGTGGCGGGGAGGGGGGCCGGCGCCATGACGGCGTCCGAGACGAAAGCCGGCGGCACCCGGCGGGAGGGGCCTCCACCCCGGGAGGCCGGGCCGGGCGTGGACGAGGTGAGCGACAGCCTGGTGGCGCTCTGCCAGCTGATCCGCAGGCGGACGCACCCGGTCCGCCGGGGCGAGATGACGCCGGAACAGTTCTGGCTCCTCCATCGGCTGGAGCGGCGGGGGCCGCTCAGCATCGGGCGGCTGGCCGAAGAGCTGGGCGTCAGCCAGAGCTCGGTGACGGTCTCCTGCCAGCGGCTGGAGCGGATGGGCTGGCTGCGGCGGCGGAGGCTCTCCAGCGACGAGCGGGTGGTGGAGGTGGAGCTGACCGGCGAGGGCGGGGAGCGGCTGGCTTCCTGGCGAGAGGCGCGGCGCCGCCTGGTGGCCGAACTGCTCGAGCCGCTGGCGGACGGCGAGCGGGCGGAGCTGGGGCGGTTGCTCCGGCGCGTCCTGGCCGCGGCCGGCGGCGAGGAGGGGATGGGCGATGGCACTGATTGAAGTGCGCGGCCTCGTCAAGCGCTTCGGTGCGCAGACGGCGGTGGACGGCATCTCCTTCGACGTGGAGGAGGGCGAGGTCTTCGGCCTGCTGGGGCCCAACGGGGCGGGCAAGACGACCACCATCCGCATCCTGACGACGCTCATCCCGCCCACGGCGGGCGAGGTGCACATCGCGGGTCTCGACCTGCGCCGGGAGGGCCCGCGCCTGCGGCAGCTCTTCGGCTACGTGCCGCAGAACCTCTCCGCCGACGGATCGCTCACCGGCTACGAGAACCTGCTGATCACCGCCAAGCTGCTCGGCCTGCCGCGGGCGGAGCGGGAGCGGCGCATCGACGAGACGCTCCGTCTGCTCCGCCTGGAGGAGGCGCGCGACCAGCTGGTCCAGCAGTACTCGGGCGGCATGGTGCGCCGGCTGGAGGTGGGCCAGGCGATCCTCCACCGGCCGCGCCTGCTCATCCTCGACGAGCCGACGGTGGGCCTCGATCCCGCCGCGCGGAACGCCATCTGGGCCATGCTGGGGCAGCTGCGCCGGGAGAGCGGCCTGACCGTCCTGGTCACCACCCACTACATGGAGGAAGCGGACGCCTACTGCGACCGGATCGCCATCATGAACCACGGGCGGATCGCCGCCAGCGGCACGCCTGAGGAGCTGAAGCGCCTCGTCGACCGCGAGGGCGCCACGCTGGAGGACGTCTTCACGGCGGTGACGGGCGACACCCTGGAATCGGGAGGGGACTTCCGTGAGCTCCGTCGACTACGGCGCCGCATCCAGCGCTTCGACTGAGGCGCTCCTGCGCCCCAGGAGCCGGAGGGAGGAGGTGGCGGCCTACCTGCACGGCGCCCTGGTGGTGGCCGAGACGGAAGTGCGCAAGCTCCGCCACGACCCCACCGAGCTTCTCATGCGCTCCGTCCAGCCGGCGCTCTGGCTGGTCATCTTCGGCAAGGCGCTCTCCCGCGTCCGGGCCATCCCCACGGGGAACGTGGATTACCTGACCTTCATGACGCCCGGCATCCTGGCGCAGTCGGTCATGTTCATCGCCATCTTCTACGGTCTCAACATCATCTGGGACCGCGACGCCGGCATCCTGCAGAAGTTTCTCGTCCTGCCGATCCCCCGCTCCGCCTTCGTGACCGGCAAGGGCTTCGGGGCGGGCGTGCGCGCCGTCAGCCAGGCGGTGGTCATCTTTCTGCTCGCCCTGCTCCTGGGCGTCCGCCTGCGCTGGAGCCTCGCCGGGCTGGCGGGCGCCCTCCTCACGGTGGTGCTGGGGGCCGCCTTCTTCTCCACGCTCTCCATGCTCATCGCCATCGCCGTCAAGACGCGGGAGCGCTTCATGGGCATCGGCCAGGTGATCACCATGCCGCTCTTCTTCGCCTCCAACGCCATCTACCCCATCCAGATCATGCCGGAATGGCTGCGCTGGGTGGCGCGCGTCAACCCCCTCAGCTATATGGTCGACCTGCTGCGCGGCTACCTGGTGGCAGGCCGCGTCCCCGACGCCTGGACCGACTGGCTGGTCCTCCTGGCCGCGGTGGTGGTCAGCCAGTTCCTGGCCGGCCGCCTCTACCACAAGGTGATGCTCTGAGAGTCGGGGGCCGGCCCCGGCGGGACCGGCCCCTTTCGCGGGGCCTCTCCGGGCCTCCGCCGAGGGCCCGCACCCCGTCTCCGCGCCGGGCCGGGCTGCCCCTGCGTCGCGCCTCGGCCGCCCGTCCGGTGCGTGCGATGCGCCTCCCCATCCGCCCGCTCTTGCAGAATAATGACCTACAGAATCTAGGTAAAACGTCGATACCCCCCCACATGCCAATGGAAAGTACTTTTGTATCCATTGACATAGGCTGTAGATCTGATACAGGGTAGGGTATACCCGGTTGGCGGCTTCGAGAAAGAATGGGTTATTTTTAAATATTCGCGCGGGAACGGAGGCCGCCACGGGGCCGCCGGCCGGGCGACGCGGACGGCGCGGGCCGCGCGGGGCACGGGCCGCGCCGGGCCGGACGAGAGGAGGATGTCGAGGGAAGCGATGGCACAGCGGGTCCTCTTCCTGGGCGGCGGCGTGGCGGGCGTCATGACCGCCAACCGCCTGGCCCGCCAGATGCGGCGGGAGATGGAGCGCGGCGAGGTCGAGATCGTCGTCCTGAGCGAGAGCGAGACCCACTTCTACCAGCCGAGCCTGCTCTACGTGGCCTTCGGCGAGACGGTCCCGGAGAGCTACCAGCGGCCGCTGCGCCAGGTGGTGGTGCCGGGGATCCACGTCGTGGTCGACGCGGCCGTGCGGGTGCTTCCGGACGAGCGGGTGGTGGAATGCAGGAGCGGGAACCGGTGGGCGTACGACTTCCTGGTGATCGCCACCGGCTCCCACCCCGATCTGGACGCGATCCCCGGGTTGCGCCAGGGATCGCATACATTCTACCTCCCGGCGGAGGCCAGACGGCTCCGCCAGGCGCTGGACGCCTTCGAGGGCGGGCGCGTGGTGCTCAACGTCAACGTGCCCCACAAGTGTCCGGTGGCGCCGCTGGAGTTCGTCTTCATGCTCGACGCCCGCCTGCGCCGGAGCGGCAGGCGCGAGGCGACGGAGATCGTCTACACCTACCCCATCGGCCGGCTGCACGCCCTGGCCCCCGTGGCCGAATGGGCCGCCGGCGCCTTCGCAGAGCGGGGGATCGTGGGCGAGACGCTCTTCAACGCCGAGGAGGTGGACCCGGAGGGCCGCAAGATCCGCTCCCTGGAGGGCGAGGAGATCGACTACGACCTGCTGGTGGTGGTGCCGCCGCACCGGGGCGCCCGGGTCCTGCGCGACTCGGGGCTGGGCGACAAGGACGGCTGGCTGCCCACCGACCGCCAGACGCTGAAGATGAAGGGCCAGGAGCGCATCTACGTCCTCGGCGACGCCACCGACCTGCCCATCTCCAAGGCGGGCTCCACGGCCCACTACGAGTCGGAGGTGGTGGCGCGCAACCTGGCCCACGAGCTGCGCGGCGAGGCGCCCAGCTCCCTCTACGACGGCAAGGTCTTCTGTTTCGTGGAGACCGGCGGCGACGAGGCGACGTACGTGAGCTTTGACTACGCCAACCCGCCCAGGCCGGTGGACCCGGTGACCACCATCCACTGGTTCAAGCTGGCCTTCAACGAGATGTACTGGCTCTCGCTCCGCGGCTGGGTCTGAGGAGCGCGGACGAAGGGGGGAACTCCATGTCGACCGTCACCACGCAGCCAGCGACCGCCGCGGCCGGGGGGCTCCTCCCCCGCGAGCGGCTGGAGGAGATGGCGGCACTCCTGGCCGCCGTCCGCGACGCCCTCAGCGCGGAGAGCGTGACTGCCATGACCCGCCTCGCCGTCCAGTTGGGTGAGGCGGCCGACGAGCTGACCCGTCCCGAGATGGCGTCGCTGCTCTCCGAAATGGCCGGCAGCGCGCCCGCCCTCCGCGAGGCGCTGCGCCTCCTCCGCGAGCTGGAGGCGGGCGGCACCCTGCGCCGCCTGGAGGCGCTGCTCGCCCTGGTCCAGGCGGTGACGGACGCCCTGACGTCCGAGAGCCTGGCCGGGCTCCTGGGGCGCCTCCTGCCCTGGCTGGAGCTGCTGGACCGGCTGGGCGAGAGCCGCCTCGTGGCGAAGCTGCCCGCCCTGCTGCAGGCCGTCGACGAGACGCTGGCCGAGCCGCCGTCGCCGCGGGAACGGGGCGGGATGCTGCGGCTGGTCCGCGCGGTGCGCGAGCCGGAGATCCAGGACGCCCTGACGGCTGGCCTGGGCCTGATGCGGCGGGTGGCTCCCGTCCTGCGTGCCGGCTGAGCCCCCGGCGGAGGCGCCGGGACGCGGCGGGAGCAAGGCAAGCGGAAAGGCGCGGGAGGGATCGTAGTTGGGCGAGGTGATCGCGGTCCTCTCCACCGACCAGGGCTCGCGCAAGGACATCCCCGCCTGGGTACAGAAGGCGGGCCACGAGTTCCCAGGCGTCGAGACGGCGGACGGCTACGACCGGATCGTCCTCAGGAAGCTCAAGTAGCCCGGCTCCCGGGGGAGGCGGCGGGGCGCGGCGGCGGCCTCCGGGGCGGCCGCCGCCCGCTCTCCGGCGCCCCGGGAACGGGGGAGGCGGCGTCGAGGTGGGCGTCAGGCCGTCGGCGCGCGCCCCGCCCGGACTTCCGGGGCTGATGCCGACGAACTGCCCCTCCCATTGGAAGCGCGTTGGGCAGGCCTTCCAGGAGCGCACAGCGTTGTCCTGCGCGGCTTCGCGATGTCGACCAGCGCGTGGAATACCGTGCGAAGCATAGGTGACATATACGGGCTTCGCGAGTGAGGGCCACTGAACCGCGGCCGTCCAGTCCGCGCGCTTTTTGCCCGGGTGGGAAGGGTTCGGGGACACCCTCCCGGACCTACGTGGGCGGGTACGCAGGAGGGGCCGTCCAAACACCTCTCTCGGGCTCCACGGCCCACGAGAATTTTCGGCTCACCCTCCTCCTGCGCCCCCGGTGCCGCCTCCGCCCACTTCGGGCCGGAGGCGAATCTTCGAACGTCGCAGCCGCCCTCCTGCTTGTCCCTCTCGGGCGGCCGGACCGGCTTCACCTGGATCATGCCAACACCTCCCAGCACGTCTCCGGCGACATCTCCTGCTCCTCGACCGGATTCGGAAGGTGCATTGGCTGGGAGGTGGATCAATTCTCATCCCGGCGATGCTGGGTCAGCTTAAACCCGCCGCCGGCACCAGGTCTGCATGACTCTCCTGAGGTGGCCTTTGCCCGATGCTCGCGCCGTCCCTTTTCCGCCCGGCACGACGCCGCGAGGGGGTAAAGGTCGATCCTTGTCGATCGAGGGGGTAGATAGAAGAACAGCTGAAGGCGGTGTCGAGGGTTGGCAGATATGGAAATAAATACCACCGGGGGGGGGGGGGGGGGGGAAAAAAGTAAATTAAGTTGGTTCACCCCCTTGCCCGCCAAAACAACCCCCCCGGTTACCCCCCGGCCCCCAAAAACGCACCCCCCCCCCC
>JAIMAT010000040.1 GCA_023511835.1 Bacillota bacterium
CGGGGATCCCCCTTCCCGTGTCCTCGACCACCAGGAGGACGCCCGGCCGCTCCATGCGCGCCCCGGCGCGCGCCCGGACGCGGACGTGCCCCCCCTCGGGAGTGTACTTGATGGCATTGTCCACCAGGTTGCCCAGCAGCTGGCCGATGCGCTGCCGGTCCGCCTCCAGCTGGAGCCCCGCCTCCGTCTCCGCCTCCAGCTCCACGCCGTGCTGCCGTGCCAGGGGCCGGTAGCGCTCCGCCACCTCGCGCACCAGCTCCTCCACCGCGAAGGTCCGGTAGTTGAGCTCCACCTGGCGCGCCTCCAGCTGGGCCAAGTCGAGCAGCTCCTCCACCATGGCCGCGAGGCGGCGCGCTTCCCCCTCGATGATGCCGACGAACTCGCGGGCCAGGGCGGGGTCGTCGATGGCACCGTCCAGGAGCGTCTCCGTGAAGCCCAGGATGGAGGTGACCGGCGTCCGCAACTCGTGGGAGACGTTGGCCACGAAGTCGCGGCGCAGGCGCTCCCCCCGCCGGATGGAGCTGACGTCGTGCAGGACCAGGAGCGCCCCGCCGCGGCCCGCTTCCTCGCCCCGGGCCGGCTCCGCGGTCTCCCCGTCCGCGCCCTCCCGCGCCGACGCCGGGCCCCCGCCCAGGGGGACGCAGCGCGCCTCCAGGAAGCGGTCGCGGAAGGCCGGCGGCGTCACCTCCATGGACCGGGCGACCCCGTCGCGCAGCACCCCGTCCACCATCTCGCTCAGGCGGAAGTTCTGCGTCAGCTCGATGTGCGGCCGGCCGGCCTGGGCCCGCGACTTGCCCGTGCCCAGCAGCTCCGTCAGCGCGGGGTTGAAGAGGAGCGCGCGCCCCTCCCGGTCGACCAGCATCACACCCGTCGGCAGCGCCCCGAGCGACTCCTCCAGCAGCCGCGCGCGGCGCCGGCAGCCCTCCCCCTCCGCCTGCAGGTCGCGCAGGCGCCCCCGCACCAGGCGGACCAGGTCGAGCAGAGGCGCCGGGGCGGCCAGCTCCTCCTCCCGCGCCGCCCCGGCCAGCGCCGCCCGCCACCCCGCCAGGCCCGCCCGCCAGCGGCGCTCGCGCACGGCCCCGCCCAGCAGCGCGCCGGCCAGAAAGACCACCGCCCCCAGGAAGAGTCCCAGGGCCGACAAGCGCTCACCCCCCGAAGCGGTACCCGACGCCGCGGACGGTCCGGATCAGGACCGGATGCGACGGGTCCTCTTCCACCTTTTCGCGCAGGTGGCGGACGTGGACATCGACCACGCGCCGGTCGCCGAAGAAGTCCTCCCCCCAGACAGCCTCCAGCAGGCGGTCGCGCGAGAGCGCCTGCCCCGCGTGACGGGCGAGGAAGGCCAGGAGGTCGAACTCCTTGGGCGTCAGCCCGAGCTCCCGCCCCCCGCGCGTCACCCGGCGCCCGCTCAGGTCGATCACCAGCCCGTCGAAGCGAAGAGTCCGCTCCTCGCCTTCCTCGCCGATCTCGGTCGCCCGTCCCCCCTCCGCCTGGCGCTCCCAGCGCCGCAGGACGGCCCGGACGCGCGCCACCAGCTCCCGCGGCGAGAAGGGCTTGACGACATAGTCGTCGGCGCCCATCTCCAGCCCCAGCACGCGGTCCGCCTCGCCGCCCCGCGCCGTCAGGAAGAGAACCGGCAGCGGCCGCTCCGCCGTCATGCGCCTGTAGAGGTCGAAGCCGTCCGCATCGGGCAGCATCAGGTCGACGATGGCCAGGTCCGGCCGGCGGCGGCGCAGGATCTCCATCGCCTCGGCGCCGCTTCCGGCCAGCAGCGGCTCGAAGCCCGCCTTGCGCAGGTTGAACTCCAGCAGCTTCCGGATGGACGGCTCGTCGTCGACGACCAGCACCGCCGTCACGCGGACGCTCCGCCTCCCCCGGGAGGCGCTCCCCGGGCCGCCTCCCCTCTTTGCCCCCACGTTAGCAAAAGAGCCGTGAGCGCGGCAGGTAGGCGATCGCCCGCCCCCGTATTCTGGGCAGGAAGCGGGCGCCCGGGAGGGGCGCGGAGGGGGCGGCGGTCTGTTGCTGCGCCAGCGTCATCGGACAGGCCGGCGCGGGCCGGGCGGGGCTGCGGCGACGGCGGCACCGCGGCAGTCGTCGCGCTGGGCGGCGGCCGTCCTCGGCTGGGCGGAGCGCCGGCCGGGCGCTCCTGCCCTGGTGGAACCGGAGTCGACCCACTCGTACGGGCTCCTGGGAGAAGCGGCCCGGCAGGTGGCCGCTCTGCTTGGGCGGGCGGGCTGGGAAGCCGCCGGGCGGATGACGCCCGGGGCCCTGGCGCTGCCCAACGGCCTCCCGCTGGTCGCCTCGCTGCTGGCGGCGGCCGCCTCCGGGCGCCCCGTGGCGCTCCTGCCCGCCTCCCTCCCTCCGGCGGAGGCGGTGGAGCTGGCGGAGGCGGCCGGCGCCGCCTGGCTCCTCCTCCCTCTCTCAGCGCCGTCCGCCGGCCGGCCGGAGCTGGGGCGCAACGAGGCGCTTGGCCTCCGCCTCGAGAGGCTCGAGGGCGGCGGGCAGGGCTGGCGCGAGGGCGACCTGCTCGCCCAGCTCACCTCCGGCTCAGAGGAGAGCCCGCGCCTGGCCGTGCGGACGGACGCGGCGATCTGGAACGAGATCGTCGACTTCGCCGCCGACACCGGCGACCTGGCCCGGGCCACCCTGGTCTGCACCTCCCAGGCCCACTCCTACGCGCTGATCGGCGGGACGCTCACCCCCCTGGCGCTGGGCGGGCGTGCCGGGGTGGCGCCGTCTCCGGAGGCGGCGACGGTGCGACTCCTCCTGGAACGGGTGCGCCCGGCCCTCCTCTTCGGCGTGCCCCTGCTCTACCGGCGGCTCCTGGAGGAGCCGTCCGGCCGCGAGGCGCTGGCTCCTGCGGTGGGCCTTCTCAGCGCGGGCGCGCCGCTGGGGCGGCCGCTCCAGGAGGCCTTCCAGCGCGCCTACGGGCGGCGGATCGGCCAGGACTACGGCTCCACGGAAGCCGGCGTGATCGCCCTGCGCCTGGTCTGGAGCCCGGAGCTGGAGGCCTCCGTCGGCAAGCCGGTGCGCGGGCGGGTGGTGAGCGTGGTGGGCCGCGACGGCGAGCCGCTGCCGCCGGGGCACATCGGCGAGGTGGTGGTCCGCTCGCCGGCCCTGGCCCGCACCTACCTCGGCGCGGGCGGAGAGGAGCGGGCCCGCGCAGCAGGCCTCGACAGCGGACTCTGGCGGAGCGGCGACCTGGGTTGGATGGACGCCGAAGGCCACCTTTTCCTCGCCGGGCGGAAGAGCCAGATCGTGCGCGTCGCCGGCCGGGAGGTGGACACGCGCCGCCTGGAGGAGGCGCTGGAGGCCCATCCGGGCGTGCGCGAGGCGGCGGTGGTGGCGCTGGGACGGGCGGGCGCGGAGGGGGAGGCCAGCGGCCTGCGCCTGGTGGTGGCGGCCGAGCCGGGGGTGACGGAGGCCGAGCTGGTGGAGTGCTGCCGGAGAGCCGAGGGCGGCGGGCGGCTGCCGCTGGAGGTCCGCTTCCTGCCGGCGCTGCCGCGCACGCCGGCGGGCAAGATCCTCCGCCCCCGGCTGGCCCGCTAGCGCCGCCGGCGCCCGGCCTGTCCCGGCGCGGGCGGCCGGGATATAATGGCGACGTTGCGAGTAACTTGACCTTGTGAAGGGGAGTAGCTGCCGCCCGCCCGGGCGGTCGGTCCGGTCGCCAGCACGGGGCCTCCCCAGCGGAGCGCCACCCGGCCGGCCGTGCGATCTCTCGCAGGCGAGACCTTCACGCCGCGGTCGGCGTGGAGGCTCGGCCGCGGTGACGGTCGCAAGGAGGTCCGGCGGTGCATCCCGTTCCCGGCGGCGGGCGGCGAGCCGATCCGCCCTCTTCCCCCGATCCGTCCGGCTTCACACCGGGTGAGCGCAGGCAGCTGGCGGGACTGGCCCTGACGGCGCTGCCCTTCGCGGTCGTCCTTTTCGGAGGGCTCGGCCGCGAGAACCCGCTGGTGGTGGCGGCGGTCACCGGCCTGGCCATCGTGGCCGCCTCCATGTACCTTGCCTGGGCCGTGGAGGCGCTGGAGGGCGTCGTCTCGCAGGCGGTGGCGCTGGCCGTGCTGGCGCTCATCGAGGTGGCGCCCGAGTACTCCTTCTCAGTCATTCTCGCCTGGCAGCAGAGGTCCGACCTGGTCATCTCCTCGATGACCGGCTCCAACCGGCTCCTGCTGGGGCTGGGCTGGCCGGTCATCCTCTTCCTGGCCTGGCTCGGAGCGCGGCGGCGACGCCAGCCCTTCGACGGAATCCGCCTCTCCCGCCACCAGGCGGTGGAGATCCTCTTTCTCCTCATCGCCTCCGCCTACGCCTTCGTCATCGTGCTGCGCGGCAGCGTCACGCTGCTGGACAGCCTCCTTCTGACCGCGCTCTTCGCCGCCTACGTGCTGGCGGCGCTCCGCATGCCCCCTGGCGACGAGGCCGGGGAGCCGGCGGCGGGCATCGGCGGGAAGGTGCGGGCGCTGCCGCCGCTGCCGCGGGCGCTGGCGGTGGGCGGTTTCCTCCTCTTCGGGGCCTTCGTCATCTTCTTCGGGGCCGAGCCCTTCATCGACGGGGTCATCGGGGTGGCGAAGAACTTCGGGATCTCGCAGTTCTTTCTGATCCAGTGGGTGGCGCCCTTCCTCTCCGAGTTCCCGGAGAGCCTGACCGCCTTCCTCTGGGCCGCCACCGTGGTCCACGCGCCGCGGGCCATGGCCAACCTGGTCTCGTCCAAGCTGAACCAGTGGACGCTCCTCATCGCCTCCATCCCTGCCGCCTACAGTCTCAGCCTGGGCAGGCCGGCGGCCATGCCGCTCTCGGGGCTGGGCCAGGAGGAGCTGCTGCTGACGGCAGCCCAGTCGCTGCTGGGCGTCCTTCTGCTGACCGAGCTGCACTTCTCCAAGCTGGAGGCGGTCCTCCTCCTGGCGCTCTTCACCGTCCAGTTCGTCCTGCCGCTGGAGCCGGTACGCCTGGTCATCGCGGGCGTCTACCTGGCGCTGGCGGCGGTCTTTCTCCTCCGCCGCCTCCTCGGGGCGAGCCTCTTCGGCGAGCTGGCACGGGCGCTGGCCTCGCTCAGCCCGCAAAGGCGTTGAAGCCGGTGATCTCGCGACCGATGGCCAGCGTGTGCACCTCGTAGGTGCCCTCGTAGGTTTCGACCGTCTCCAGGTTGAGCATGTGCCGGATGGAGGCGTACTCCAGCGTGATGCCGCTGGCGCCCAGCAGGCCGCGCGCCTGGCGGGCGATCTCCAGCGCGCCGCGGGCGTTGTTCCGCTTGACCAGCGAGACCTGCAGCGGGTCGAGCCGGCCCGCCTCTTTCAGGCGGCCGATCTGGAGGGCGGAGAGCCGCATGGCGGCCAGCGTGGAGGCCATGGCCACCAGCCGCTCCTGGACCATCTGGCGGGCGGCGATGGGCGCACCGAAGCTCTCCCGCGTCCGCGCCCAGTCCAGCGCCTCGCGCAGGCAGGCGGAGGCCGCGCCCACCGTCCCCCAGGCGATGCCGTAACGCGCCTGGTCGAGGCAGGAGAGCGGTGCGCGCAGGCTCTCGGCACCCGGCAGGCGGGCCTCCTCCCCCACGCGCACGTCCTCGAGCCAGATGGCGCCGGTCTCGGAGCAGCGCATGGAGGCCTTGTGGTGGACCGTCTCCACGCGGAAGTTGGGCGTGCCGCGCTCCACCAGGAAGCCCAGCACCCGCCCCCGCCCCGTCTCGCGCTCCTCGCGTGACCAGATCACCGCCACGTCGGCGATGGGCGCGTTGGTGATCCACATCTTGCTGCCGGTGAGCCGCCAGCCGTCGCCGTCCCGCCGCGCCCGGGTCTGCATGGCGGCCGGGTCGCTGCCGGCGCCGGGTTCGGTCAGCCCGAAGCAGCCTACGGCCTCGCCCCGCGCCAGGGCGGGCAGCCAGCGGCGCCGCTGCTCCTCGGAGCCGAAGTCGTGGATGGCGTGCATGACGAGGCCGCCCTGGACCGAGGCGAAGCTGCGGATGCCCGAGTCGGCCCGCTCCAGCTCCTGCATGATCAACCCGTAGCCGACCGCCTCCATGCCCGCGCCGCCGTACTCCTCCGGCAGGTCGGCGCCCAAGAGCCCCAGCTGGCCCATGCGCGGCACCAGCTGGCGCGGGAACCGCCCCTCCTCCCAGGCCTCGCGGACCAGGGGCAGGACTTCCTGGTCGACGAAGCGGCGCACCGCCTCGCGGATCTGGCGCTCGTCCTCGCGCAACCCGTACTCGCTCTCCAGCAGGTCCAGCGGATCCAGCGGCATCCGAGTTCACTCCCCCGCACGGGTCGACTGGCCGCCAGCGCGGCCGCGAAGCTCTTTCGCGGCGCGAGGCGCGACTTCCTGGGACGGGGCGCCGGGAGACGGAAACGGCCGGCCCCGCACGGCTGCGAGGCCGGCCGGCGGGCGCCCGACGCGGGGCGGGCGCCCGCTTCAGGACGGAGGCCTTGCTACGGCTGGACGATGACCAGCGCCGAACCGTCCGCCAGCGCCTTCAGGTCGACGGTGACCGCCGTCCCAGCCTGGACGGTGGCCGGATCGACCATCTGGCCGTCACGGAAGGCGAGCGGATGCGAGCCCAGGTCGACCGAGGTGAAGGTGCCGTTCTGGTAGAGGGTGGTGGTGCCCCCCGTGGCCGGGCCCACCAGGTTACCCGAGAGGACGCTCACCGGCGAGGGCGGCGTGCTGCCGCTGACGGCGACGACGCGTCCCTGGGAGTCGAGGCCCAGGGTGACGCTCTCGCCCAGCAGGGAGGTCATCTGAGCCTGGCCCAGCGTCTGCCCGTTGAGCTGGACCGAGGCGCCAGGCAGGAGCGCATAGGTGGCCAGGCCGCTGCCCGAGCTGGCCCCCGGCGTGTAGACGGTCAGGGAGACCGAGGCGGCGTTCCAGCCCACCGCGTAACCCGTCACCGTCGAGACCGGGGCCGGCAGCGAGGGCGTCTGGACGGAGATGGAGATGACGTGGGCCGTGCTGTCGATGGTGACGGTCACCTGCGCGCCCACCGTCACGTCCTGTAGCGTGCCCGCCTGTCCGCCGGCGGTGACGGTCACGTCGGCGGCCAGCGGCAGGGTGATCGCGGTCCCGTCCGGCAGGCGGAGGCCCAGGCTGGAGGAGGTGACCGCCGTCACCGTCCCCGTCACCTGGCTACCCTGGGTGGCCGGCGGCGTAGCGGTCGAGCCCTGGCCCGCATTCTGGGCCACGGTCGCCAGGAAGAGCGCCAGCTCCGCCCGGGTCACCGGCCGGTTGGGCTGGTAGAGGTAGGCCAGGATGCCCTGGAAGTTGCCCTGCTGGACGTTCTGCGCCACCGCCTCCGCCGCCCACATCGGCGTCAGCATCCCGAAGGGGAGCTGGGAGAGGAGCGGCTGGATCTGATCGGCCGGCACCGCCGGGTAGTTGAAGGCCCGGGCGACGATGACCGCCAGCTGGGCCCAGGTGATCTTGCCCTGCGGCGCAAACTTGCCACCGGGGAAGCCCTGGAGGATGCCGTTCCGGGCCGCCACCGCCACCCAGGCGCGAGCCCAGCCGGGGATCTGGCCGGCGTCCTTAAAACCGGCCATCAGGCCCAGCTGCGTAGTGGTCGCCTGCCAGCCTAGCAGGCGTCCCAGCACGGTGGCCATCTCGGCGCGCGTCGTCAGCCCCGACGGGGCGAAGGTGGCCGGGCCGGTCCCCTGCAGGACGCCCTGCGCGGAGAGCGACTCGATGGCGGAGAGCGCCCAGGGGTATTCGGCCACGTCCTCGAACTCCATGCCCCCCCTGCCGTGGCCGTGGCCGTCCGCCAGCGAGACGCCCGGCGTGAGGCCGGCCATCAGCGCCAAGGCGGTGAGAACGGCGACCAGGCCCAGTGCCCGCTTCTTCACCTGCCTGTCACTCCTTTCGTCGGATCGTCCGTCATAGGCAGTTCGGAGCGGACCAGCCGGGTGGGTGGCACCGGCGAGGGCGGGCAGATTACGAAACGGTTACAAAGCGGGGAATCGCCGGCCCCGGGAACGGGCCGGGCGGATGCGGGCCGACGGAGTTACAGCGCCTCCGTCCGTCCCAGGAGGAGCCAGATGTCGGCCGGGCGCTCGGCCAGCCGGCGCATGAAGTAGGGGAACCAGGCGCGGCCGAAGGGGACGTAGAGGCGGACGGGCTCGCCCTCGGCCGCCAGGCGGCGCGAAAGCTCGGGCCGGATGCCGTAGAGCATCTGCCACTCGTAGCGGGAGCGCTCGACGCCCTCCCCGCCGAGCGCCTCGCGCAGCCTGCGGATGAGCTGGTCGTCGTGGGTGGCGATGGCCGTGAAGTTGCCGTTGGCGAGGCTGGCCAGGACCAGCCGCTGGAAGGCGCCGGCGATCTCCCGCCGGTCCTGCAGCGCCAGCGCCGGCGGCTCGGAGTAGGCGCCCTTGACGATGCGCACGGCCGGGCGGTACGGCGCCAGCGCCGTCAAGTCGTCCGGCGTACGGTGGAGATAGGCCTGCAAGACGACGCCCACGTTCTCCAGGCCGGCCTCGCGCAGCCTCCGGTAGAGGGCCAGGGTCCGGTCGACGTAAGGGGAGGACTCCATGTCGATCCAGACCAGGCGGCCGGAGGCGCCTGCGCGGCGGACTACCCCCTCCACCAGCCTCCGGCACTCGGCCTCGGAGAGGTCGATCCCGAAGCCGGTCAACTTGATGGAGACGTTGCTGTCCGGGAGACGCGCCTCGTCCAGTGCCCGGAGGATCTCGTCGTACTCGGCGGCCGAGGCGCGGGCGGCCTCCGCGCTCTCCACCGCCTCGGCCAGGTTGTCCAGCGTGACGCCGAGGCCCTCGGCGTTCAGCCGCGCCGCCCCGCGCACGGCACCGGCCAGGTCCTCGGCGATGACGAAACGGCGGGCCGCCCGGCTGAGGCCCCGCGTCTCCGCGAGCCGCGCGACGCGCCGGCTGGTTGCCAGCCGCTGGAAGATGGGCCGCAGGAGCGACTCCACCGCCATCCACTCCGCCTCCCCGGTGCGGCGCGCCCGCGCTCCGGGGGCAGGCCTCCCGGAGCGGGCCGCCTTTCACGTCTCGTCCAGAGAGCCATCTTGCACCTTGATGGCCTCCCGGTCCAGCGGCGCAGCCGCCTGCGGCCCCGCAAGGCGGGCCGGGAGGGCCCCCCGGGAGCCCTCCCGACCGCTTCCTGCGGGACGGCCGCCCCGCCGCCGCCCGGGTCCCGGAGGCTCCCCGGGGTTCCGGGCGTCAGAGGGCGAAGGTGACGTGGCCGATCTGGGCGCTGACGGGGAGGCTGAGCAGATACGGGTTGCCGATCTCGCCGGTCGCCCAGAAGTAGAGGGCGCCCCCGGTGGGGTCGACGCCCGCCAACGCCTCGTCCACCGCCTGGTAGGCCGTCGCGGTGGCCGGCCGGTTGATCCAGCCGTTGAGGACGGGGGTGAACTGGTAGTTGCCCCAGGCATCGACCTGGTAGATGACCCCCGTCACCGTGTCGGGGAAGAGCGGGCTCCGTACGCGGTTGAGCACCACCGCCGCCACCCCCACCTGCGCCAGGAAGGGCTCTCCGCCCGCCTCGGCGGTCACCAGGCGCGCCAGCAGGTCGCGCTCGCCGGGCGCCAGCTGCACCACCGTCTTCCCGCCGCTCGTAGCCGGGCCCGCGACCGGGCCGGCCTGGCCGGCGCCGCCCGCCGCCGTGGCGCCGGCCGCCCCGCTCGCGCTCGCGCCGCCCGGGATGGAGAGGACCTGGCCCGGGTAGATCCAGCTGGAGGTCAGCCCGTTGGCTAGCTGGATGGCGCCCACCGTCACGCCGAAGCGCTGCGCGATGAGCCAGAGCGTGTCTCCCGGCCGGACCGTGTAGACGGCGCCCGGGCCGGGCAGAAGAAGCCGCTGGCCCGGGTAGATCCAGCTGCTGGTCAGGCCATTGGCGCTCATGATGGCACGGTAGTCGACGCCGTTGCGCACGCCGATGGTGTAGAGCGTGTCGCCGGGTTGGACCGTGTAGAAGCTCGTCGCCTGCGCCGGCTGGGCGGGAAGGAAGGTCGCGACCGCCAAGCCGGCGAGGGCGACGGGCAGCATCCAGGCGCGCAGGAGCCGCGCCACGCCCGAGCCTGCCCGCCTCTGCCTGCCGGTCAAAGGCACCACCTCTTCCGTCGTGGGATGGGAAGGGTTCCCCCGACCGGGGCCGGAAGGAGGACCCATGGGCAAGTCTAGGAAGCGGAGGCGTTCCCGTCTGTATGGAAGAGGTGGAAGAATGCGAGAGACCCGCCGTCTTCCGGTTCAGTTGCCGCAGATGGCCGGCGGCGAGTGCGGAGCGCCCGCCCCCGGTCCTGGGCCCGTCCAGGTGCGGCCGCCGTCGAGGGTGATCCAGAGGATGGCACCGCCGCCCGTCCCTTGTGCTCCGCGCACCACGGCCCAGCCCCAGGAGGGGTCGACGAAGCCGAGTTCCGTCACGCCCGCCAGACTCTGCTCCGGGTGGACGGTCGTCCAGCTCTCCCCGCCGTCGTCCGTCCGGTAGAGGTCGACTCCGTCCGTGACGACCACGTGCTCACCGTCGATGATGCTGTATGCTGGGGACGGCCCCTCGGCCCGGAAGCGGACGGGGGTGGAGGGCGTCCAGGTCCGGCCGCCGTTACGGGTGCGGTAGAGCACGAAGCCCTGACCGGTGTAGACGACCGGGAGCACGCCCTCCCCGGCCGTCGAGAAGACGGGCGGGTAGCTGACACCCGCGCCGCCGTCCGCATGGAAGCCCGCAGGCACCGGAATCGTCTGCCGCGACCATGTCCTGCCGCCGTCCGCCGAGCGGTAGAGAAGGACGCCGGGGCCCGCCCAGGAGCCGGTCACCCGGATGTGGTCGGGGTCGGCAGAGGCGATACCCGTCTTGGTGCCTTCCAGGAGCGCGGAGCCCGGGTTGGCACGGCTGGCCGGCTCGGTGCGGGCGATTTCGGTCCAGCTGGTGCCGCCGTCGCCCGACTGGAGGATCGAGACGAGCTCGCTTCCTGCGGCTCCGTTGCGGTGGACCAAAATCCATCCCGTGAGCCTGCCGGCGAAGCGGACGTCGGCGACGCCCCCGAGGCGGAGCAGGGTGGCGGCCCAACTCCGGCCGCCATCGACAGTCCGGTAGAGGACGGCCGGCGCGGCGGGATCGGCGGGAGTCCGCAGCGCCCAGGCGGTGTGAAGATCCAGGAAATACCCGTTCCATGAGGCCTCCGTCGCAGCGCCTCCCACCTTCGGCGTCACATCCGTCCAGGAGGCGCCGCCGTCCTCCGTGCGCAGGATCCCGTTCCGGCCGGTCGCCCAGCCGTTCCTCCGATCCAGGAAGCGCACCCGCTCGATGGCACCGAGGTCGGCGAGGCGGGCCCCTCCCGCGTTTTCCAGGGGCGGGCCGGGCGGCTCCGAGGCCGGAGCGCCCCTGCCCGGCGTCGCCGGCGCCTGCGCAGGTGGCCGCATCTGCGCCGGCAGCCGCGTCTGCGCCGGCGAACAGCCGGAGAGGAGGACCGCCAGCGCCAGGGCGGTCGCCGTCGCCCAGGCCGAAGGGTCGCGCCCGTAACGGCTCACCGTACCACCTCCGTGCGCGCCGGGTCGCCGGCCGGCGTCCGCGGATCATGACGGGCACGGCGTGCCACCGGTTCCGCAGCTCGACGGCCGCGGGGTCGGGCGCTTCCGCGGCGGCGGGGCGGGCGAGCGACGCCCGGGACGCGACGAAAAGAGCCCCGAGGCCTCGCGCCCCGGGGCTCTGGAAGATGGTGGGCGGTAGAGGACTTGAACCTCTGACCCCGTGTACGTCAAACACGTGCTCTGCCAACTGAGCTAACCGCCCGGAAGGATCCCGCTCTCGCGGCGACGCGCTGGAGGCGACGGGCGGATTCGAACCGCCGAATTGAGGTTTTGCAGACCTCTGCCTTGCCACTTGGCTACGTCGCCCAGAAAACCGGCCCGCCGTCCGCCGGCGGGTCGTCCATCCCGAGAAGCGGTCCAAACTCTGGAGCGGGAAACGGGACTCGAACCCGCGGCCTCCACCTTGGCAAGGTGGCGCTCTAGCCAACTGAGCTATTCCCGCCCGCCTGCGGAGGGGATTGTAGCACGCGGCGCCGGGCGGGCGCAACGCGCCACCGGCTCCTCCCGCGCCCGCCCGAAGCAACTCGGACGGCCGACGGGCCCCAGGGGGCGGGCGACCCGGCCCGGCGTCGGGCAAGACCGGGCGGCGGCCGGATGCTCCCGCGTCGGCCGCGCCGCTACAAAGGCAAAGAGGAGAGATCGCCTTCTCCGCGAGGAAGGGTGCGACATGCGAGCGGACGTCGTCCTTCTCCACCCGCCGGCCGTCTTCGACTTCCGCGAGCGCCCGCGCCTCTGGGGGCCGCTGGCCGACGTCGTCCCCTCCAGCTCCGTCTTCGAGATGTACCCCGTGGGCGAGACCAGCCTCTTGGAGCGCCTGGAGCGGGCGGGCTACCGGGTGGCGCTGGTCAACGTCGCCAACCGCATGCTGGCCGACGAGGGCTACGACGTCGACGCGCACCTGCGCCGGCTGCAGGCGCCGGTCTTCGGCATCGACCTGCACTGGCTCCCGCACGCGCAGGGCGCCATCGAGCTGGCGCGCCGGGTGAAGGAGGCCCATCCCGCTTCCTGGGTCGTGCTGGGCGGGCTGACCGCCACCTGGTTCCACCGCGAGATCCTGGAGCGCTACCCCTGGATCGACGCCGTCCTGCGCGGGGACAGCACGGAGGAGCCCATGCTCCGGCTGGTGCGCGCCCTCCTGGAGGGGCGCGGCGCCCTGGCGGAGGTGCCCAACCTGAGCTACCGGCTGGCGCGGCCGGCCAGGAAGCCCTCCGCCGGCGCCGAGATCCGCGTCAACCCGCTCGTCCACGTACCCGGCTCGCTGGACGGCCTGCGCCTGCCCGCCTACGACGCGGTGGTCCGCGCGGCGCTCCGGCAGCGCTCCATCGCCGACGTCGAGCCCTACCACGGCTGGCGGAACTACCCGACGACCATGCTCCTGACGCTGCGCGGCTGCACCCAGTCCTGCATCCTCTGCGGCGGCTCGCGCCAGGCCTACCGGAGGCTCTGCGCGCGCACGGCGCCCGCCTTCCGCTCCGCCGAGGACCTGGCCGCCGACGTCGCCAGCATCGCGCGCATCAGCCGCCACCCCATCTTCGTGGTGGGCGACCCGCGCCTCGGCGGGCGCGCGCGCTGGGAGCGCCTGCTCGCCCTCTGGCGGCGCCTGCCGCCGCGGAACGAGCTGGTCTTCGAGCTCTTCGGCCCGGCGGACGAGCGCTTCTTCGCCGGACTGGCCGAGGCCGTCCCGCGCTGGAGCCTGGAGCTGAGCATCGAGTCGCAGGATCCGGCGCTGCGCGCGCTCAACCGCAAGTTCGCCTGTCCCGACGCGGCCGTGGAGGCCACCGTGCGCGCGGCGCTGGCGCACGGCGCGCGCAAGGTCGACCTCTTCTTCATGACCGGCCTCGCCGGGCAGGACCGCGAGAGCGCGCTGGCCATCGTCCCCTACGCGCGCCGCCTCGCCGAGGCGAGCGGCGGCGACCGCCGCTTCGAGCCCTTCGTGGCGCCACTGGGACCCTTCCTGGATCCGGGCTCCACCGTCTGGACGGATCCGGACCGCTACGGCTACCGCCTCTTCTACCGGACGCTGGAGGAGCACCGCCGGGCGCTCTCGCAGCGGACGTGGCGCCAGCTTCTGGGCTACGAGACGCGCTGGCTCTCCCGCGCCGCCATCGTCGACGCCACCTACGAGGTGGCGCTGGGCCTCAACGAGTTGAAGCGCGCCTACGGCGCCACCAGCGAGGAGGCGGCCGAGCGGGTGCGGCGGACGGCGGGGCGCGAGCGGCTCCTTCTCGACCGGCTCGAAGGGGAGCAAGCGCACCACCCCGGGGAGGCCGCCCCGTTCCCCGCCGGCCTTCCCGGCGGCGGCAGCCTCTGCGATCCGGCCGAGCTGACCTGGCCCGCCTAGTGCGCCCGCGCGGCCGCCGCCGCGCGCGGGTCGGGGATGTACGTGCAGAACGGGTCGGCCTCCAGCCAGTCGCCGGTGACCGCGTAGGCGCGCGCCCGGGAGCCGCCGCAGAGCCGCCGGAACTCGCAGTAGCCGCACTTCCCCCGGAAGCGGTCGGGATCGCGCAGCGCCTGCAGCACGGGCGAGCCGCGATAGATCTCGGCCAGCGGAGCCTCGCGCACGTTGCCCACCACCACCGGCAGGAAGCCGGACGGGTAGACCTCGCCCACGTGCGAGACGAACAGGAAGCCGTTCCCGTCCCAGACGGGCCGGCTGCTCCTGCGCACGCCCGCCAGCTCCTGCCGCCCGGCCTCGGTCGCCGCCACCAGCGCCTCCGCCGCCTCGTCCTCGCCCGCCGGCGCGGCGCCCGCCGCGGCCAGGCGCATCGCCCGGATGCGCCGGATCTGCGGTCCCTCCGTCGTCTTGATGTCGTAGGGCGCCTGGCGGCTCAGCCCGTCCAGCCAGAGCAGGACCCGCTCGTGCTCCTCGGGCGAGAGCAGATCCGCGAGCCGCGCCCGCCCCGTGGGGATCAGGAAGAAGAGGCTCCACCGGACGGCGCCCAGACGCCCCACCAGTTCGGCCAGCGCCGGCAGATCGTCGACGTTGAAGCGGCTGACGGTGGTGTTCAGCTGGAGCGGGATTCCCAGCTCGCGCAGCCAGCCGATCCGCTCCATGGTCCGGTCGAAGGTGCCGCGGATACCACGGAAGCGGTCGTGGATCTCGGGCCGCGAGCCGTCCAGGCTGAAGGCCCAGTGGGCCAGGCCCGCCTCGCGCAGCTCCCGCATCCGCTCGAAGGTGACCTTGGGGGTGGCGCTGGGCGTGATGGAGGTAACCAGCCCGCGCTCCCGCGCGTAGCGGACGACCTCCACCAGGTCGTCGCGCTCCATGGGGTCGCCGCCGGTCAGGACGAAGAGCGGCCGGCCCATCTCCGCCAGCTGGTCGACCAGCGCGAAGGCTTCCTCCGTGCTCAGCTCATCGGGATGGCGCCGGCGGACCGCCCGCGCCCGGCAGTGGCGGCAGGCCAGCTGGCAGGCGCGAGTGGTCTCCCAGATCACGATGTACGGCCGGCGGTCGAAGTCGGGGCCCGTCATGACGGTCCGCTTCCTTTCGCGGGTGGGCGGAAGGAGGCCTGCCCGCGTCCCGGGCCCGAAGGCCCCCCGCCGCGCTCCCGGTCTCGCTCTCGCCCCCGAGCCTAGGACCGCCCAGGTCGCCTCCGCCGTGACCGCGGTCACATCCGGCCCGCGGACCGGGGTGCAAGAGGAGGTGCCGTGGCCGAATCCCGCACGGCGCCTCGACTGCGCCGGTCGAGCAGGGGGGAGTCGAAGCGCCCGCAGATCGCCTCCCAGACACGTGCGGCAAGCCCTGGTGGCGGCTTCGGCTTCCGGGGCAGGATGCCGCCGGCGGCGGCATGGCCCACTTCCACCGCCATCGTCGTCAGCCCCGCCTTCACGGACCCGTCGCTCCGCCGGACTCCAGCCAGCCCGCCCAGAGCCAGGGCCCCATCGCCGTCTGCCAGGCGGCGACCACCACCAGGTGGCTCCCCGCCTCCAGCGAAGGAAGCCCTGCCCGGAGCGCCGCCTCCGTCGTCCCCAGGTCGCGTTCCACGCGCACCGGCCGGCCGTCGATCCAGAGGCGGAAGACCGCGGCGAATCGGAGGACCCCCGGCTCCAGCCGCAACGTACCCGGCGACGTGACCGGACCTGCGATCATGGCCACCTGGCGCGGGTCGAAGAGGCGAGCCGTCAGCCCGCCGGCCTCCGGGTAGTCGAGCTCCTGGTCGAGCGCCCAGCGCCCCCCGCTCTGGAGGCTCCAGTGGCTGGCCCACGCCCGGCCGGAGGCGGCGTCGCCCAGCACCACCACCGCCGAGCCCGGCGCGTCCGCGAAGGCGGCCACCACCGGTTGCCCGTCCCAGGGAGCCCACAGCTCCGCCAGCGACTGCCAGTCCGAAGGGCTGTAGTACTGCGACCGGCCCGGCGAGACCCACTCGCCCAGGCTCTCCGCCCCCGCCGTCCCGCCCGTCGCCGGGAGCGTCGCCGCCGCGTGGGCAAGCGCCGTCGCCGCCTGGGCGGCGGGGGCCAGGGAGGGATCGAGCCGGGGATCCTGCCCGGGGGCGGGCCATCGGCGGGCGCTCGCGTCCAGCAACACCGCGCTCTGGAGCACCTCCCTCCCCGAGGCGTCCACCGCCCCCTGCAGGGCGAAGAGGCGCTCCAGGAAGAGCTCCGGTACGAGGAGTCGCCCGTTCTCCCAGAGCGGAGAGAAGCCCAGGAGGTCGCTGGAACCGTTGGAGAACCGGACCCGGTCGGAGCCCGCCCTCAGCTCGGCGCTGGCACCGCCCGGCGGCGTCAGGGTCAGCGTCCGCCGCGCCGGGTCGAGCCGCCAGGCGACGCCCGCCCGCTCCAGAAGCGGCACCGGGTCGAGGCCGGCTCCCTTCGCCCGGTCGCGCAGGTACTGGCGCACCCGCTCGGCGACGGCGACCGCCTCGGCGCGGGTGATCGCCGCCTGCGGACGCAGGCGCCCGTCGGGATAGCCGAGCACCAGGCCGGCCCTCTCCGCCTCCGCCACCGCCGTGCGCAACGCCACAGGCACCTCCGCCCAGTCGCGGAAGCTGAGGCCGGGCGGGAAACTCTGCGGCAGGTCGAGCGCCCGCGCCGCCCATGCGGCCACCTCGGCGCGCGTGGCGGGCGCCTCCACGGGCAGCGGAAGGTCCTGCTCGTTCGGGAGCAGCCAGCCTTCCTGCGCCACCGCGGCCGCCCAGCCCTGCCGGACGAACCCGTCGCCCGCCGGCGCGGCCACCTGCTTCGCGACCATCGCCAAGTCGCTGGCTCCGACCGCGCCGGAGCTCGCCGCGGGGCCCGCCTCGGGCGCCAGGGTGACCGCCGCCGCCAGAAGCTTGAGCGCCTCCGCCCGGCTGACCGGGGCTTCCGGCCGGAAGGTCCCGTCCGGGTAGCCCTGGACGATCCCGTCCCGCACGGCGTTCTCCACGACCTGAGCCGCCCACGAGCCCTGCAGGTCCCTGAAGGGCGCCGCCGCCTGCGCGCCCTCCGGAAGCAGGAGGAAGCCTGCGAAGGCCAGCGCCGCCCCGAGCAACCCGCACCGGACATGGCGACCGCGTCCCGCCACCCTCCTCGCCACCTTCCTGCTCCTCTTCCCGCATCCCCTTCGCTCCCGCCGGGCTGCGCTCGCACGCCCCCCGCCGTCCAGCCGTACGCCACACCCTCCCGGGCAGCAGTTTGGCGGCGGCGGCCGGCCCAGGCCGGGAAAACGAGGAGGCGCCGTGCCCGGAGTCCAGCACGGCGCCTCGATTTTCCTGGTGGCGCAGGGCGGAGTCGAACCGCCGACACGCGGATTTTCAGTCCGCTGCTCTACCAGCTGAGCTACCGCGCCAAAGGGCTTGCGGCCTGAGTGTACGACGCCTCCGCGGGGCGCTTCAAGCCCGGCCGGGGGAGGCGTGACGACCGCGGCCGGCGGCGGATGTGCCTACGATTTCCGGCTTCCCGGAAAGAGACCTGTTCGGCGGCCGGAAGGAGACCTTTTCGTCGGCCCCGAATAGGGATCCGACCCGAACGGGCAGGGCCAAGGGAGTTCCGCATCGCACCCTGGGTATTCGCTAGACGGGGAGGTCGAAGAGTTGTTCCGCATCGGTCGGAGCCAGCGATTCTGGCAGCGAGTCTTCCTCGGTATGGCGTTCTTCGGCATCGTAGCCAGCGCAGGATGCGGGGGCAGCGGCGGCGGGAGTGCGCAGACCGGGACGGGACAGGCCAACAGCCCCATCAAGGTCGGCTTCAATTTCGAGCTGACGGGCTCCATCGCCACCTTCGGGCAGCACACCATGCAGGGTGCGCAGATGGCGCTGGATGAGATCAATGCCAAGGGCGGCATCCTCGGGCGGAAGCTGGAGGCCGACAAGCTGGACAACAAGGGGGATAACGGCGAGTCGACCAACGTCACCGAGCGCCTGGTCAGCGACGGCGTGGTGGCCATCATCGGGCCGGCGACCACAGGCGACTCGCTGGGCGCGGTACCGGTGGTCACCGACTCCAAGATCCCCATGATCGCCACCTCCGCGACGGCGGCAGCCGTCACCGTCGACCCCAACACCCAGAAGGTGCGCGACTGGGTCTTCCGCGTCTGCTTCATCGACCCGGTCCAGGGGACGGTGGGCGCCGACTTCGCCTACCAGCAGCTGAACGCCCGCAAGGCGGTCATCCT